>CACWIU010000008.1 GCA_902761025.1 uncultured Ruminococcus sp.
TATCAATACAGAGTTTTAGAGGACGGCACGGCGGAAATAATGGGGTATTCAGGCAGTGACGTTAATATCAGCATTCCAAGCATGATTGACGGAAGAAAAGTAACGTCAATAGTCAAAGAGGCGTTTAAAGGTTTGAGCAATTTAAAAGAAGTTGATATTCCCAACAGTGTAACAAGTATAGGGGAGTATGCTTTTTATAAGTGTAAAAGCTTAACCTCAGTGACGATATCGAATGGTGTAACAAGTATAGGGGAGTACGCTTTTCGTGATTGTAAAAGCTTAACCCCAGTGACACTCCCGAACAGTGTAACAAGTATAGGCTGCAATGCTTTTGATTATGGTACAAAAGTAATCATAAAATAAATATAGTTCGTTATCCGCCGTTTAAGAAAAAGTTCTTGCAAACCGGCTTTTTTGAAAAAAAGCCGGGCAAAAAACTTTAACAAGCTTCGCCTTTAAAATAAGTTGTTGATAGTCTTTTAAAGATGTGGTATAATAAAAAATAACAGAAAGAAAGGTGTTGAATGAAATGAACAGCAAAAGAAATTTTATGCAAAGAGCTTCCGTTCTGTTTTTATCAATGGTGATTTCAGCGTATGGCTTGCCATGCACTGCTCAAACGGCAGTTTGTGTAAATGAGGGTGTAATTACACAGGCGTTGGCTCAAGCAAAAATGCCGTCGGCGGCAACTATTGCATGGGATACCCCGCAGGATTTGTACAGCGACAAGGTTATAGACGGCGATTTGATTATTAGCGAAGACGTTGACTTGAGCGGCTGCACACTTACGGTTCACGGCAATTTATACCTTGAAGGCGGCACACTTTACATTGACGGCGGCACGCTTATTGTAGACAGCAGTTTTCGTATTCAGACCAGAGTAGGCAAGTGGGACGTCAAAGAAAGCGAAGGCTGTTTGAAAATGACAAAATCTGCCGACTCTGTATTAGTAAAAGGCAGCTTTATTACGCAGAGTACTTATCAAAATCAGCTGACAGCAGGCAAACTCGAAGTAAAAGGCGACTTTTCGCAGATTTCGACAAATGCTTCCGAAAGCAACTTTGCCGCAGGCGGCAGCCATTTAACAATATTGTCGGGTACTAAAAAGCAGAGCGTTACATTTGAATCTTTCCCAAGTTCTTATTTTAATAAATTGGAGCTTACAAAGTACAAAGGCACAGGATATACTTTTAGTCCCGATATTTGCTGGAATGGAGAGCTTATAGAAGATGTTCCTACTCTTCCTCTTGCGAATAAATCTTCGATTTCGGCAACGGAGGCGAATGTCAACGATACTGTCACAATTACGGGAGCAGCCGAGGGAGGCTCGGGCGGTTATTCTTATGAGTTCTACTATAAGAAAAGCTCGGATTCATCGTATAATTTGTTCAGCACGCAAAGTCCGGCTTATTGGATTCCCACGGAATCGGGAGTATATAATTTGCGTGCGGTTGTAACGGACAGTGACGGCAGTACTCAGACAAAGGATTTTCAAGTAACTGTTTCCGACAATCAGCTTGTTAATAATTCTACGATTGACGTGTCAAATATTACTTTAGGCGGCAGTGCGATAGTAACAGGCATTGCGGAGGGCGGCACAGGCAGTTATACGTATGAGTTTTACTATAAAAAAAGCTCGGATTCTTCATATACGTTGTTCAGTACTCAAAATCCGGCAGTTTTCACACCAAACGAAGCAGGAACATTTGACGTTAGAGCCGTAATTTCCGACAGTGCCGGAAATTCGCAGGCTAAAGATTTTCAAGTGACTGCAACAGTTTTACAGCTTGTCAATAATTCAACGGTTAGTTCTTCAAATGTCGAATTGGGTCAAAGCGTTACAGTAACAGGCTCGGCGGCAGGCGGTTCGGGAAATTACACTTATGAATTTTATTACAGAAAGCATTCGGATTCGCTTTGGACGCAGTTCGGCAGTCAAACAACCGCAGTATTTAAGCCGTCCGAATTGGGATTGTTTGACCTCAGAGTGGTTGTGACGGACGGAACAAGCACGCCTCAGCTGAAAGAATTTCAAGTAACGGCAGTCAGTTCGCTTGTAAATAATACTTCCGTAAGTACGACAATGTTTAATGTCGGTCAGACAGTCAAGGTAACAGGTTCGGCGTCGGGCGGTTCGGGCAATTACACTTACAAATTCTATTATAAGCGAAGTACGTCCGATACGTGGACAAGTTTCGGCTCGGGAAATACGGCGGAGTTAAAACCGTCTTCCGCAGGTACTTTTGACATTAAGGCAGATGTTTTCGACACAATGGGCAATACGCAGTCAAAGCAGTTTCAGGTAACTGCCGTAAAGCCGCTTGCGAATAACTCTACGATAAATTCAACCGTAATTAATTTAGGTCAAAAGTTTAGCGTTACCGGAGCGGCGTCGGGCGGCTCGGGCACTTACACATACAGATACTACCATAAGAGAAGCACAGCGACATCATGGACAGAGTTCGGCACAGGCAGCAAGGGAGAATTTAAGCCCTCCGCAGCAGGGTCATTCAGCGTAAGAGCATATGTCTATGACGGCACAGGCAATAAAGTTTATAAGGAATTTCAGGTTAAAGTTGTCAACGGACTTGTAAACAATTCAAAGATTAGCTCAGAAGTTTATACCGTTGGTCAAGCTGTTACAGTTACGGGAGCAGCGGCAGGCGGTACGGGCAGTTATACATATAAATTCTATTACAGCAGAATTGACGCAACGTCATGGACGGAGTTCGGCTCAGGCACAACGGCAACTTTGAAACCGTCATTGGCAGGAATATTTGATATACTTGTCGAAGTATATGACAGCAGCGGCACAATGGAATCAAAGAAATTCCGCATTACGCCGGCAGCGGCTTTGACTAATAAGTCAACGATAAGCAGTACTTCCGTAACAGTCGGTCAGTCGGTGACTGTCACAGGAGCGGCAGAGGGCGGCACAGGCAGTTATACGTATCAGTTCTTCTATCGCAGAACAACTTCGTCCGATTGGTCAAGCTTTGGTTCGGGGAATACTGCGGAGCTTAAACCGTCGTCGGCAGGAATTTTTGATATTTTGGTTTATGCGGTGGACGGTTCGGGAGAAATGGAGCTTACAAGTTTCAGAGTAACTGCACAGCCTAAAACTCAGATTACAAATAAAACTACGGTAAGTGGGGTTAATTTCAAAGTAGGTCAGACGGTCACAGTTAAGGGAGCAGCGTCCGGCGGCTCCGGAAATTATACATATGAGTTTTATTATAAAAGGTCAACCGCAAATACATGGACAAAATTCGGTTCGGAAACTTCGGCAACATTCAAGCCGTCTTCGGCAGGCAAATTTAATATTTTGGTTTATGTTAAAGACAGCGTTGGAAATGCGGCTGTAAAGAGTTTTACATTAACCGCGGCAAAATAATTAAATAAAAAATAAAAAAACTGTACTTATATCTCTAAATGATGTAAGTGCAGTTTTTTGACATAATTGACATAATCAAAATTTATTAAAATTTTCATCTTGTAAGTTATTGCCGTAAATGATATAATTAAAATAGAGATAACAGAGGGGAAGTGATAGCCAATGAGCAGTAAAAAAGTAATTACTAATATGGATATCATTCGTGAAATGACGTTAATGGACGATATATTCATGACAGTAGTATTTGAAAACCGTCCCGATTGTGTGGAAGATATTTTAAGAATAATTCTGTCTTTTGAGCCAAAAGTGGAGAAAGTGGAAACACAGTACGACTACAGCAGTGTGTATGGACGTTCGGTCAAATTTGACATACTTGCACGGGACAAGGACAACACATTGTATGATATCGAGATTCAACGAGCTAATAAGGGAGCAGTACCGAAAAGAGCAAGGTATCATTCAAGTATGCTTGACACAAAGGCGTTGGATAAGAATGAAGACTTCGAGCAATTAAGGGAAACGTACGTAATATTCATAACGGAGCATGACATATTGGGAAATAACATACCGGTATATAGAATTGAGCGAGTGATAACAGATACTAACAAGTTTTTTAATGACGGTGAGCATATAATATACATAAACACCGCATATAAGGGAATGGACGTTACAGAAATAGAAAAGCTGATACATGATTTTAAGTGCCGTGACCCAAAAGAAATGTTTATAGAGAGTTTGCGGGAAAGGTGTCGTGACATAAAATCAGGCACAGCGGAAAAGGAGGCAGACAAAATGTGTGAATTGTTAGAGCAGAAAATAAAGCAAGAGAGAGCAGAAGGAATTGCAGAAGGAAAAGCCGAAGGCAAAGCGGAAGGCAGAGCGGAAGGTCGTATCAATGTAGCAGAAAACATGTTGTTGACAAAACAATTTTCCAATGATATTATAGCGAAGCTTTGCGACCTTACTGTAGAAGAAGTGGAAAAATTAAAAGAAAAACTTTCAGCATAAAGTATGACATACTCCCACCTGAATTTTGCTCATAGGTGGGAGTTTCTCGTTTATATTACCGGCGGACTTTAAGAAAAAATGGGTCTAAAAAGCTTGACATTGCGTAAATGTGTATATTAATAATCAGTATTATGAAGCTTTAAAGGCTTGAAAAAAAGGAGTTTTAACATTATGAGGAAAAAGTTGATTTCGTTGATTATGGTTTGTGCCATGCTGACGGCGGTTTTAGGCGTAAGTTTTCCTGTTTATGCGGCTGAACCAAGCGGAGCAAATAAGACTTTTGCCGGTTTTGAGTATTATTATGGTGATTATACTGCGGACAATGGTCAAATTTTTAGCGGTATAATTGTAACTAAATACAGCGGGTGAACTACCCATTGGCTTTAGACAATGGGTAGTTCACTGATAAAAAGCAGGCTTGTTCTTGTTACAAGTCTGCTTTTTCTGTGTGTTATTTAAAAAAAAGAATAAAGAAAAAGATTGACATTACATAGTTATATATGTTATAATTGTTAACATTATGAATCTTTAATCGCTGAAAAAAGAAAGGAATTTTAATTATAAGCCCCCTTTGTAGGCGATTATGTGTAAAAAGGAGAAAATAATCATGAGCAAAAAAGTATTGATACTATCGGGCAGCCCTGTCAAGGGCGGCAACTCGGACTTGCTGTGCGACGAGTTTATGTGCGGAGCAGTCGATGCAGGAAATACAGTAGAAAAGATACGTGTTAGTGAGAAAAAAATCGGCTATTGCAGTGCATGCTACTACTGTCAGACTTCGGGCGGCGTATGTGAGAAAAAGGACGATATGACGGAAGTTTTGCAAAAAATAATTGACGCTGATGTTATTGTGCTGTCAAGTCCCGTATATTTTAACTCTGTCAATGCTCAGCTTAAAACAGTTATTGACCGTACTATTGCCCGTTGGACAGAGGTAAAGGATAAAGAGCTGTACTATATTGTAACGTGTGCGGACGAAGACGAAATATCGTTGGAGAGAACTATCGAATGTTTCAGAGGTTATGCCGAGTGCATTGAGGGCGCGAAAGAAATGGGCATTATTTACGGAGCAGGCGTTTACAGACCCGGTGAGATAACGGAAAGCCCGGCATTTGCCGAAGCGTATGAAATGGGCAAAGCTGTATAAAAGCTAAAAGATTTAAAAAAAGCAGACTTGTGGAAAGTCTGCTTTTAGTTTATTGATTATTAATATCTTAAATCATCGCCGCCAAACATATACAGAACGCTGATTAATCCAAACCACATACAGATTGTGCCTTTAAACCGGTATTTTGCCCGAAGACTGCGTTCAACCTGAGGTTCAAAGATTTCATTGGGATTTTTGGGATTTACCAATATTTCAGACGGAAGTCCTCTTTTGACCACTCCGCAATACTGAAAATCTGATACTACGGTCATTACAGAACCGTCCCACTCAAAAGTATACATGGCGTATTTTGTAGCTACTTGTTCGGACTGTACACTTAAAATAGAACTTAAAACACTTCTGTATGCGTAATCAACCAGTACAGCCGATACAGGCTCAGTACATACGAGCTTTCTTTCGTCGATTTTCTCGGGGCTTATGATAAAATATCTCCAGCCGGCGGCAAATAATGCCGCTTGAATTATGGATACGACAACCATCTGCAAAGTTTCTATAACAGTGCCTGCAAATCGCAGTACAAAGAACAGCCAGCATATAACTAAAGCCCCAATAACAATATTTCCGATAATATATTTTTTGTTCCAATCACCTGTATTCATGGCTGCCACCCTCTTTTTTAGACTGTACGTTTAAACGCAAATTTTGCCAAATGTCTTTGTAAATAAAAATTCTAATTATATTTTATTATAAATTACATCGTTTGTCAATAGAAGTTCACTGTCCGCACACGGTTTTTGAATGAATTAAAAATGTGTGAACAAATATTAAAAAGCACAAATTAATTTTCTTAAGAATATTAAAGAAATAACTTGATAGTTCTGTATCTAAAACTATTGATAATTCCATTAGTTTTCTTGAAAAGAGTATTAACTTATATCTTTAAGAATCTCTATTGTAAAAAACAAGCTTGCTTCACGTATTCTTGCTTCGCGTATTAAAATACTCAAGAATAGCGCAAAGTTTGTCGGCAAGCGACACTATCCATGCTTCAGCACAGGTGGGAGGGTGCAATAGTGTTGCCGGAAACATATGAGAACGTATAATGTTTTTTTGATTGTTGTTTAAATCAAAAAGAGCTGACGCATTTTTAAGAGCTACTTTAGGGTGAAGCCAACAGTGGATTCCCTCGGTGCGGATTCGTCCCTTATGCCAATCGTACAGAAAAAAATCGTGCAGCATTCCGCCTATGATTATGTTTTTCTTTTGCTGTTCGCTCAGACAAAGCAAGTCGGCAATTTTCAGGCTTGTTATGACAACATGCTCGCTATGGTCAAATACTGTGACTTCCCCGTGATGTGGGTATGTTTTCATCTTAGAAATATGCTCGTTAATTTGAAGTTCCTGCAATAAGGCTTTTTCACTTGCGGTGATTTTATATGACATTCCGTATCACGCTCTTTCTATAATAATGCCCTGATTTCCTTTTGAATGCTTTTAAATGCTTTAAAATTCTTTTGATATGATTATAACACACCGGGGTCATTTTCTCTATGCAAATTATAGAAATTATTTCTATTTTATACAATTTTTGTTATGGTAATTGTTGGTATTATCAATTTAAATTGGTAAAGCAGAAATGTTGATAAGTGCCTGTAAAAAGTCTTGATATATTGTGCTTGCGGTTAGTTTAATTTAGTTTTAGTTTTAGTTTAGTAAAGTGAGAACTTCGACAAGTCCATTAAATCTTCGTCTGTAAAAGAACTTAGTATTCTCGGGTTTTGCCGTTTTTTGACAGGATTAGACCGTTTTTCACTATGATTGTCATAGCGTCCCTGTAAGATGTGAGCAATATTGTCCGGTTTCATAATCCAGTCAAAGTTAGCTTGAGTTTCACCCGTATTCCATTCGCCGTTTCGCCCCGTAAGAAAGTCCGATTGCTCTACCCTGCTGAAAAATGTTTCTATTTCATCTCCCAAAAGCTCGCTTGCCGCTTGAACTTTTTCTCTTCTTAACTCCGTCATTTTTTTGACAGGCGGTAAGGATAAGCAGATAGAATTAAATAATACTGCTTCTTTAGGCAAGTCTTCGGAAATGCTTTTTGTTTCCTCTTTTGCTTCTTTTGCTTCTTTTTTTTCTTTTTCTTCTTTTTCTTTTCTCTCTGAATATAATTTTTTATCTGTATCTTCTTTTATTTCTGAATTTGGCTCTTGCTCTAACTCTATCTCTGGGTAACATTTGGTAACAGTCGGTAACACACAGGTAACATTGTTATTCTGAGGTTCTTTTGATATCTTTTCTTCCGCGCGCCTTTTTCTCATAGCTGAGGCTTTGTCTGTTTCACTGCCGATTACCTCGGGAACTTTTGTCAAAAAAAGCTCGCTGTCGGAAATTCGCTCAACTAATCCGCAATGCTCCAGCATTTTTAAAGTTGTCCTTACCGCGCTTTCGTCTTCGTCAAGTGCAAGCGCTATTTCAGACGCAAAGTCTTCTTCTATTCCCTCATAGAAAAGTGTGCCGTTGTCCATAATGCTCATTAACTGCATTTTTAAGTATATTATTACGTATGTATCGCCGTTAGGCATTTTACGCATTTTTTTAATTCCCTTTTGATTGAAAAAATCTTTTTTAAGCTTTAACCAAAAATATTTCTTTTGCATTAAAAAATTCCCCCTTTGTTATTCCGTGAGAATTTCGCTGAACTTGTATGCAACTATGCAAGAATATTGTCAAACGGTTTTTTTCTCATTACAAATAAATCTATTTACAAATCAATGCAATATGTGGTAAAATGAGTATTAATTGAAAATTTGCTTGCAAGCGGCTTTTGAAGAAAGGATTTTATCGTGGATATTCGTATCGGAGATAAACTTGAAATGAAAAAAAATCACCCGTGCGGCTGCCGAACTTTTTTGGTAACTCGCGTGGGCATGGACTTTAAAATAAAATGTACTAAATGCGGCAGGGAAGTTATGGTTCCTCGCCTTAAAGTCGAAAAAAATATTAAAAAGATTATTAGAACGGAAGAGGAAGTCTGAATGTTTCAAAAACTGGATATATTTGAAAAAAGATTTGACGAACTGAATAATAAACTTTATGACCCCATTGTTGCCGCCGACCCCCAAAAATATAACGAGATTATGAAAGAACTCACTTCTCTTAAACCGCTTGCCGAAAAATATAAAGAGTATAAATCGGCTGTAAAGGCTCTCGAAGACGCTAAACAAATGCTTTCCGAAACTTCCGACGAGGATTTTCGCTCTTTGCTTGAAGAAGAAATTGACGGAAATAAATTGGAAATTGAAAGAATTTCTTCGGATTTAAAAATTTTGCTCCTGCCAAAAGACCCGAACGATGACCGCAATGTTATTGTTGAAATTCGCGCAGGTGCAGGCGGCGAAGAAGCTTCTTTATTTTGCAGCGTCTTGTTCAGAATGTACTCTATGTACGCAGAAAAACGCGGCTACAAAACGGAGCTTCTTAATGCCAATGAAACGGAGTTGGGCGGCTATAAGGAAATTTCTTTTATGGTCAATGGCACAGGGGCGTATTCAAGGCTTAAATTTGAAAGCGGAGTTCATCGTGTTCAGCGTGTGCCGGATACCGAAAGTCAAGGCAGAATACATACTTCGACTGTTACTGTCGCCGTGTTGCCCGAGGCTGAGGACGTTGAATATGAAATTGACCCTGCCGACTTAAAAATTGATACTTTCAGAAGCAGCGGTGCAGGCGGTCAGCATATCAATAAAACTTCTTCGGCTATTCGTATTACTCATATCCCCACAGGCACAGTCGTTGAATGTCAGGACGAAAGAAGTCAGTTTAAAAATAAAAGCAAGGCGATGAAAGTGTTAAAATCCCGCTTGCTGAATGAGAAAATACAAGAGCAAAGCTCAGCGATAGCCGCAGAGAGAAAAGCTCAAGTTGGTACGGGCGAAAGAAACGAGCGTATCAGAACTTATAATTATCCTCAAGGCAGAGTTACAGACCATAGAATTGGCTTAACTTTGTATAAAATTGAGGAAATACTCAACGGTTCTTTAGATGAAATTATTGACCCACTTATCACAGCGGACAGAGCCGAAAAATTAAAAGAGAGCATAGAAAACTAAAAAAATTATTGTAATCCCTCTTAAAGTTTTTGCCCCGCTTTTTTCAAAAAGTGGTAGATTAATAAATATGGAAGTAGGCTTTACTATGATTGTTATGATAATTGGCGTTGCAGCGGCACTTATAATAGGCGTAGCTGCTGTCATCATTAGAAAAGACGATTGAGTAAAATTCAAAATATGTTAATGTTATTTTCTCTTTTACGATACAATTTTTTGATAGTATAAATTAGTTATCTTTAGCTTTAGAGTTTTTTGTCGCCTTGGAGCGGCGAGGAAAGATTAGTTTAAACCGCAGCTTAGGGGCATTTTCTGCCAAAATGCCCCTCTTCCCAAAACAGTCCGCCGGACTGTTTGGGAAATTCACCCCTAAAAGGGCTTGTGCCTGCCTTCGGCGAGCGGGACGCTGTCCCTGCACCCTGCCGGCTTTTTTGAAAAAAAGCCGGGCAAAAAACTTTGCCGTTATACCGAAAGTTTTTTCGATTACTTTAATTATTAATTAAATTATTTATTATTTATTTATTATAATGAAAGCAAGTGTAGCTATGGAAACTCGGCTGTTATTGCCTACAAATGAAAACATTAAGCTGGCAGGAGATACCCTTAAAAAAGGCGGACTTGTCGGCATACCTACCGAAACAGTCTATGGTCTTGCCGCAAATGCTCTTGACGGAAACGCTGTCAAGGCAATTTTTGACGCTAAGGGCAGACCTATGGACAATCCGCTCATTGTACATATTTCCGATTTTTCTCAAATAGAAAAATTTAATCTTGTTCGGGAAATTCCCTCAAAGGCTTATATACTTGCGGAGCGTTTTTGGGCAGGACCTCTTACAATAATCATGCCAAAAGGAAAAGCAATTCCCGATGAAGTCAGTGCGGGACTTGACACTGTTGCAATAAGATTTCCCTCGCACCCTGTTACTCAGGCTGTAATCACAGCGGCAGAATGTCCTCTTGCCGCGCCGTCTGCGAATTTATCGGGTTCGCCAAGTCCCACTTCGGCGGCTCATGTGATGAATGACTTGAACGGCAAAATCCCGTATATTATTGACGGCGGCTGTTGTGAAGTCGGGCTTGAATCAACGGTAATTACCGTTGCGGCAGAACCTCCCGTATTGCTTCGTCCCGGCGGAATTACTCCCGAACAACTTCGGGACGCTGTCGGAGATATTTCAATTTCTCAAGCAGTTCTAAACAAATTGAATGACGGTCAAAAAGCTGAAAGTCCGGGCATGAAGTACAAACACTATGCCCCGAAAGCTAATTTGATATTAATAAAATCAAACGACAAACAATATATTAATTATGTTAACGCTCGCAAAAGCGACGCAGTAGGGGCGTTGTGCTACGATGAAGACACAGATAAGCTGCTTGTTAAAACATTCCCTTTCGGGAGTAAGTTTGACTATGTTCAGCAGGCGAACCGCTTATTTGACGTTCTCAGAACGATTGACAAAACAAACTTGACCACAATATATTGCCGCTGTCCCGACACTCGGGGAACGGCTATGGCGGTGTATAACAGGCTCATAAGAGCGGCAGGATTTGAGGTGATTGAACTTGCGTAAATATACTATTGTAGGGCTTACGGGTCCTACGGGAGCAGGCAAAAGCACTGTTTCGCAATTCTTTAAAGAAAACGGATTTATTATAATTAATGCCGACGAACTTGCAAGGCAAGTTGTTTTGCCTGACAGCACTTGTTTAAAACAGCTTTGTTATGTGTTCGGAAACGATATTCTTAATCCCGACAGAACTCTTAACAGACAGAAACTTGCTAAAAAAGCGTTTGTTTCCAAAGAAAAAGCAAGACTTTTGAATGAAATTACTCACCCTCATATTTTTTTGCAGGCATTAAAAGCTTGCCGTGAAAATATAGATATTGGAAATAATAAAATTGTATTTGACGCTCCCGTACTTTTTGAGAGCAATTCGGATATTATGTGCGACTGCGTAGTCAGCGTACTTGCTCCGAAAGAAATTCGATTGAGCAGGCTTGAACAGCGTGACGGACTTAGCAGAGAAAAGCTTGAAAAGAGAATGTCCGTACAGCAAAGCGACGATTTTTACAGGGAACATTCGGATTTTGTGATTGACGGCTCAAAAAGCTTGTCCGAAATACGTGAGCAAGTAAGATTTTTTGTAGAAAATCTAATAAAAACCATTTAACTCTTTTTTAAAGGTTGTTGAGATAATGGCGAAAAAAAATATAGATAAAAAAGATGTTCCATTTGTAATTGTTGCCGGACTGTTGGGACTTTCCGTTTTGATTCCGGTAGTTTTTTTGGTAATATCTTCCGCAATTCATAATGATGCGGTGGATAATTTTAACAAAAGCCTGTATCCCGTCAAATATGAAAGCTATGTGGAGAAAGCTTCAAAAGAGTTTGGCGTTGACGAATGTTTAATTTACGGAGTTATTCGTACTGAAAGCAATTTTGACGCCGATGCGGTTTCATCAGCCGGTGCAATAGGTCTTATGCAGCTAATGCCTGATACTTTTACGTGGCTTCAAAATTATCGGAATAACTTTGAAACAGATAAAGTTATGAACTCCGACAAGCTTTATGACCCCAAAATCAATATTGAATACGGCGTGTATTATTTGAGTTATCTTCTTGAAAAGTATGACGATGATAAGACTTTGGCAATTTGTGCGTATAACGCAGGCTACGGCAATGTTGACAGCTGGATTGCGGACGGTACAATTCCTAATCATAATGTTTCGCCCGAATCAGTCCCGTTTTCCGAAACTTCAAATTATTTGCGGAGAGTAACAGAGTCAATGAACATGTATAGAGAATTATATTTTTCAAAGCTTGAATCATACTCCGATGTTAACGAATATATTCCGTCGGACAATGAAAGCGTTTCGGAAAATTCGGAAGCTTTTGAAGGCGAAAGTCAAGAAGCAGCCGAAACGTCTTTCGAAATTTATTCTTCTCAAGAACAAGAAGACATTGACGAGTATAATTATGAATATTAGATATGAGCGTTTGATAAAATAAAAGTATGATATCATATCATTCGTGCCATGCACGATTTATATAAATAATAATTAAAAAGAGGTGTTTATTCTGGAACAGCTGAAAAGAGTACAAATCGCTGACGGCGTGTACTTCAATACTATTTATGACGACAGATTTAAAACTAATCGAATTGCCGTTACAATGCTGGGAGAGCTGAGCGAAGAAACAGCGGCCGCAAACGCTGTTGTGCCGAGTATTTTAACACGTTCCTGCAAAGCGTATCCGACTTATGAGCAGCTTAGCAGAAAGCTTGACTATATGTATGGAACAACGATTTCGGGAATGAACGGTCAAATGGGCGACTTTCAGGCAATGACTATTTTTGCCGTGGGCATTGACGACAGATACACGCTTGACGGCAAATCTATAAGCGAAGAAACGGCAGATTTATTGTGCGGCATTATCTTTGAGCCGAATGCCGAAAACGGCGAGTTTAACCAAGAAGATTTCTCTCAGGAACAACGGCAGCTGCTGGACGCTTTGGACGGTCAATTCAACGATAAAAGAGCTTATTCTATGAAAAATTTCAGAGAAATAATGTTCAAAGGCGAAAAGTACGGTATTAATAAATATGGTACTAAAGAAACTGTTCGGGCTTTGACAGCGAAAAAAGCTTTTGACGCTTATCTTGAAATGCTGAAAAAAGCTCGTGTGGAAATTATGTGTATAGGCAGCGGCAATACGGATAAAGTATGCGGTATGTTCAAGGAGCGTTTCGGTAAAATCGAAAGAATGCCCATTGAAACAAAAACTTTGATTATTCCGAGAGCCGAAGAAATTAAGGAGCATACCGACAAGCTTGACGTAGCGCAGTCAAAAATGATTTTGGGATTCCGCGCCGATTGTGCAGACCCTGACGACAAAGTTCCGCAAACAAGGCTTGCCTGCGCGATATTGGGCGGTACGGCTCATTCAAAATTGTTTAACAACGTGAGAGAAAAATTGAGTTTGTGTTATTACTGTATGTCTGCTTATGACGCCGTAAAGGGAGTTATTACGATTGAAAGCGGTGTGCAGAAAGAAAATATTGAAAAAGCCAAAAACGCTATTCTCAACGAAATAGAAGAAATGAAAAAAGGCAATATATCCGACGAAGAAATTGAAAGCACTAAAATGTCGCTTGTTAACGGGTATATGTCAAGCGTGGATTCTTCCGCGGGAACTCAATTATGGTATTTGGGACAAATGCTCAAAGGAAAGAAGAGAACTCCCCAACAGGCGGCAGACGAAATAAATGCCGTTACTAAAGAACAAGTTATCGAGGCTATCGGCAAGATTACTCTTGATACTGTCTATGTTCTGACAGGTAAGGAGGACGAAGAATAATGAATATAAAAACAGTTGAAAGCGAAATTGTAAAAGACAAGTATTATGTCATTGACCACCCGTCGGGACTGACAATTTATGTGTATCCCAAAGAGGGGTATCGTTCTTCTTACGCGATTATCGGAACAAAGTACGGTTCAGTCAACACACGCTTTAAAGTAGACGGCGGCGAAGAAATTACCGTTCCCGACGGCATAGCTCACTATCTGGAGCATAAGCTTTTTGAAAGCGAAGACGGCGACGCATTCGCTCGCTATGCAAAAACAGGAGCTAACGCAAATGCGTACACATCGTTTGAAAAAACTTGCTATTTGTTTTCATGTACGGATAAATTTGAAGAATCCTTGGAGATATTGCTTGATTTTGTGCAGTCGCCTTATTTTACGGCTCAGACAGTTGCAAAAGAGCAGGGAATTATCGGACAGGAAATAAAAATGTACGATGATTCTCCGAGTTGGAGAGTAATGTTTAACACGCTGGTCGGAATGTATCACAAGCACCCCGTTAGAATTGACATTGCCGGTACTGTGGAGTCTATTGCGGAGATTACAGCCGAAAAGCTTTACGAATGTTACAATAGTTTTTATAATCTCCATAATATGGCGCTTTGCGTAGCAGGCGGCGTGACAGTGGAAAAAGTTCTTTCCGTTGCGGACAGGCTTTTAAAGCCGTGCGAAAAGCATGAAATTGAAAATATTTTCGAAGACGAGCCGTACGAAGTGGCTCAAAGTTACGTTGAGCAAAAATTCCCTGTAACTATACCTCTTTTCTATTTAGGATTTAAAGAGAATATTGGAAACTCGGCGGCAACGTCTAAACAGCTTGCATATACAGATATTTTGTTGTATATATTGGCGTCGTCTTCAAGCAAACTGTACAATAAGCTCCTTGGAGAAAATCTTATTAACGAATCGTTCGGCTACGAGTATGCGGAAGGACCTCATTATGCGGCGGTTTTGTTCGGCGGCGAATCGAGAAATCCTAAAAGGGCTGCGAATATTATAAAAAATGCCATTCGTGAAATGAAAAAAGAGGGCATTGACAGAGAAGAATTTGAACTTGCCAAACGTGCCGTTTACGGAAATACAATTTCCGAATTTAACCGCAATGATAACATTGCAAACTCAATGATTGATATGCACTTTAATGACCGTGAGCTTTTTGAATACGTATCGGCGATTGCGAATGCAGGCATTGAAGATATAGAACAACGTTTAACGGAAATGATTGACCCTGAAAACTGTACGCTTTCGGTAGTGTGCGGCGAAGATGTTCCCGATGACGAATAATTTTAATTATGATAAGGCAAAGCCTGTTTGAAGTTTTTGCATCGCTTTTTTCAAAAGTTGGGCGAATAAAAAGGAGAGGAAACATTTGACGACATATCATGTGGAGTTTCCGGGCTTGGGGTGGAGTTTTAATGTTTCGCCCGTGGCTTTTTCTATCGGGAATTTTTCAATATATTGGTATGGAATTATCATTGCGGTTGGCTTTGTGCTTGCCGTGACGTATTGTATGCGTATTGCGTCATCTCATAGCGTCAATGAAGATAAACTCATGAACTGCACTATTGCCGGAATGATTACCGCCGTAATCGGAGCAAGATTATATTATGTTGCGTTCAGTTGGGAAAGCTTTAAGGGCGAACCGCTTAAAATCCTCAATATACATCAAGGCGGTCTTGCGATTTACGGCGGTTTGATAGGTGCTTTAATAGGCGGTCTTACAGTCGCACGAATACAAAAAATGAAGATACTGCCTATTTTAGACGTTGCTGTAATGGGCTTTTTAATCGGTCAGGGCATAGGCAGGTGGGGCAATTTTATGAATCAGGAAGCTTTCGGTTCTCCGACTGATTTACCATGGCGAATGGTTTCCGAAGGGACGGGCGGTATTGCGGTTCACCCTTGTTTCTTGTATGAATCGGTATGGTGCTTGACAGGCTTTTTGTTTTTGCATATTTTCAGAAAGAAATTTAATAAATATGACGGACAAATTTTTTATTTGTATCTTGTCTGGTACGGTTTTGAAAGAACGTTAGTTGAGGGTTTGCGGAGCGACAGTTTATACTTGCCGTTTGCAAATATAAGAGTATCTCAGCTTTTGTCATTAATACTTTTTGTTTCGGGTGTCATTCTGCTTATTGTTAACGGTTATCGTCAGTCTAAACACAATTTAAAATCTTTAAAAACCTAATAAAATTCAAAAGTCTTTAAAAAGCAGATTAATTATTTGTTTTTTGAAGACTTTAATTTTTTTATAATTTTTACTATTGTAAGAAGTGCGAATTTATGTTATAATGTAAACTATCGAAATGTACAGTTTTTTTGGATATTAGGACGGTCTTTCAGGAAAGGAGGACTTATTCGTGAGATGCTTTTACTGCATGGAGGAATATGACGAAGATTTAGATGTTATTTGTCCGTACTGCGGCAACGATATTGTGGGACCTACAAACGACAATACGTGCTTGTCGGCAGGTACGGTTCTTAAAAAAAGATATGTGCTTGGACGTGTGCTCGGCGACGGAGGTTTTGGCATAACATATATCGGTTATGACAAGGCTCTTAAAAGAAAAGTCGCCGTTAAAGAATTTTTTCCAAATGAGTGCGTAACACGCCAAAAAGGCGAAGTTACCGTTACACCTTTGAGCGGAGAACGAGCGGAACGCTACGCAAACGGTTTGCAAAGCTTTCAGGAAGAAGCTCAGCGGCTTGCAAACTTAGGCTCTATCGAGGGCGTCGTAAATGTTTACGATGTCTTTGCAGCCAATGGCACTGCTTATATAGTAATGGAATACCTCAGCGGCGACACCGTTGCTCAAATGGTCGAGAAAAGCAAAATGCTCGGTTTCGGAAAAACTATGAATATTATTGTTCCTGTCCTGAGAAGTTTAATAAAAGTTCATCAGGCAGGCGTTATTCACAGAGATATTTCACCTCAGAATATTATCAGAACCAAAGAGGGCAAAATTGTTTTAATCGACTTTGGAGCGGCTCGACAAAATTCTTTTTCAATGTCTAAAAGCGCGTCGATTATTTTAAAACAAGGATATGCTCCTATTGAACAATATGACAACAAGCTTGAACAAAATTCTTGGACAGATGTTTATGCCGTAGCTGCCACAATGTATTATATGCTTACGGGCGTAACGCCTGATTTTGCAAACACTCGTTTGCTCTCGGATACTCTTGCGCCCGTGTCGGAGCTTCGCTCGGGTCTGCCGCCGAAGCTTGACGAAATTTTGCGTAACGCTATGGCTGTCCGCCCCGAAGAAAGAACTCAGACAGCTCAAGAACTGCTTGACCAGATTATGACCTTAAAGGACTTTAAGCCTGACCCGTCTGTTAAAAGAAAACAAAAAAGACCCGATAAAGTAATGACGCAAAAAATCAGCAAAAGTCAATGGAAATCTTATACCGGAACAGTTCCGTCAACGTATGAAGACCCTGCGCAAAAAGAGTATAAGCCTAAAGTTATTGTGATAGACAGTCCTGTCGCAGAACCCAAAACGCAAGACGAAAAACCTCGTGAAGAGGTTGCTCCGCTTGTTCCCGAAAAACCAAAGACAAAAGTTTCCGTGCCTTTGGTTGCCGGTGTTTTAATTTCAATAATTGTTTTAACTGCTTTATTTTCGGCAGCATATCTTGACCGTAAAAATAATATTACTGTTCCGGATTTTGTCGGGCAGAATATTGATTCAATTTTATCTGATTCTCAATACGATTTTGATTTTGAAGTTATTAACATATATGACCCTGATGTAGAGGTTGATGTTGTTGTCAGCCAGTCGCCCGTTGCGACATCTCGACATGTTAAGAAAGATTCTCACGTTAGATTAACGGTGAACAGCCTTGACTATGAAGTGACTATTCCCGTATTGTCAAAAATGTCGCAGACTGTCGCTGTGAACACGCTTAAATCGCTGTATCTTGACAGTCAAATTGTAATTGTAAATAACGATGATTACGCAGACGGTACAGTTGTAAGCACCGAACCGGCAAACGGCAGTAAAATTCCCGTAAAATCTGTGGTGACGCTTTACATTGCCGAAAACAGCGTTGCAGTTCCGAACTTGACGGGAAAGACCTTGCAGGAAGCAACGAACGCTCTTGAAGACTGCGGTTTGGCTGTCGGCGAGATTGGTTACGATTACAGCGACGATGTTGAAACAGGCTGCGTTGTGGCTCAGGGAATTGAACAAAACACAAAAGTTTTAAAAGGAACTATGGTTCCTGTTACCATAAGCAGCGGACGTCCTATTCCTATAACCTTGAGTGCAACGGTTGATTTGTCAGGCTTGAAAACTCCTTTCACTATAACTGTTTATTGTGACGGAAATCAGGAAGCTGAAAAGAAGCGTTATTCGCTTGCGTTTGACAATACGTTTTCATTTGAAATTACGCGAAATATAAACGAGGGTTCGAAAGAAGTAACTGTTTATATTGATGACGAACTGTATCAGACATATAGTTTCGATTTTGAAAATGCTTATGCCTCACTTGTATCTCAGAATGAAGTAAGCGCGGCAAAAAAAACTTCGGATAAGAGCAGTGATAATACGTCATCGTCGCAGATTGAGTCGGAAGCTCCCATTCCCGGACCGATTGAAAGCGAAGCTCCGGTATCGTCAGTTTTTGAAATTCCGTCCCAAACCGAGCCGATAAGCAGTGAAGCTGTTGTTTCGTCGGCTGATGTAACTTCTTCTTCCGTAACATCTTCGGTCAGCAGCGTAACTTCAAGCCGTTAGTTTTTTGATTAATAAAATATTCCCGCCAGCGAATAAAATTCTCTGTCGGGCTTATTTTTTAAAATTTTTAATTTTTTAAATCTTTACATTTAGTCTATTTACAAAAAATGAATTGTTGTGTTATAATAAAATTTACAGAAATTATCTTTGAATTTTATTTAAATTTTTTAAAAAGCGGGCGGGCGGGCAACGCCCGCAGGAATCAGGCTTCGCCTTGGTTTCAAAAAGCTTGTTGTTACGGCTGTCATGTCAACAATAAAGTATGTCAAAGATGTCCCGTAAAAAATAGACCTACGGTCGGGGCTGATAGAGTAGTGTAAGAGATAAGCTCGCTTCACGTATTAAAAAAAGTATGTCAAAGATGTCCCGTAAAAAATAGACCTACGGTCGGGGTTTATAGAGTAGTGTAAGAGGTAAGCTCGCTTCACGTATTTAAAAAGGAGATATAAAAATGCTTAAAATAGAACATTTAACCAAAAAGTATGGAGATAAGGTCGCCGTAAGCGACCTTAGTTTAGAAATAAAAAGCGGTGAGATTTATGGGTTTATTGGCCATAACGGAGCAGGAAAAACTACTACTATAAAGTCATGCTGCGGATTGCTTGAATTTGAAGAGGGTGAAATATATGTGGACGGAATTTCCGTTAAAGAAGACCCTATGGAATGCAAAAGGCGATTGTCATATTTGCCCGATAATCCCGATTTGTACGATTTTATGCCCGGGATAAAATATCTTAACTTTGTGGCGGACATATACGGCATGACGCAGGAAGACAGGGAAACTCAAATAAAAAAATTAGCCGATATGTTCGGAATAACTTCGGATTTGGCTCAGCCTATTAACAGCTATTCCCACGGTATGAAACAGAAGCTTGCGTTAATATCCGCATTCATGCACAAACCAAAGCTTGTTCTTTTGGACGAGCCTTTTGTAGGGCTTGACCCCGTTGCATCTCACAGAATGAAAGAAGAAATGCGAAGTGCCTGCAATGAGGGTGCGGCAGTATTTTTTTCAACTCACGTTTTGGAAGTGGCAGAAAAATTGTGCGACAAAATTGCAATTATCAGCGGCGGAAAGCTTGTTGTAAGCGGTCCCACGGACGAAGTTATCGGAAAGACATCGCTTGAAGACGTATTCTTGAAATTGGAGGACGACCATGAGTAATACAAGAACTGTATTTGACTTAGTGAAAATTAAAATCTCAGGCGGAATACATTCAATGCTCTCTTTTATGCGTGGCAGAGAAAAAAGGGGCGAGGGATTCAGTATCGGAACTGCGTTAATAGTGTCAATAATAATTATAGCGTTTTTGCTGATAATGGCGTTTTCGTTTGGGGTGGCAATGGTATTGGGCTTTCAAATGCACATGAAAAAATGCCTTTGGCTGTTTTTTCCGTTAGGGTTCATATCGTCAACGGTATTTTCATTAATCGGCACAGTGTTTGCGGCGCAGTCATATTTGTTTGATTCAAAAGATAACGACTTGCTGTTAAGTATGCCAATACAACCTTCAGCAATTTTACTTAGCCGAATACTTGCGTTGTATACTTTAAATTTTGTGTACAGCACAATAATATTTTTGCCTATCGGGGTAGCATACGGAATATTTTTCAAATTTACATTTGTGACGTTTTTATGTTTCTTAATTTCAATTTTTCTCATTCCAATGCTTTCAACGGCAATTTCCTGTTTGTTCGGATATTTTACGGGAAAAATAACGGTAAAGATACCTAACAAAAACTTGCTGTCTGTTGTGTTTGGCTTTGTAATGCTGGGCGGACTTTCGGCAGTCGGATTAAATCTCGGTCCCATAATAAGCATGATGATGTACAAAATAGAAGTAATAGCCGACAGCGTTCAAAAATACTCGCATCTTCTTTACTGGTACGGATTAGCGTCACAGCAGGGCAAGTTTTGGGGATTGCTGCCGATGTTAATATTTTCTTTAGGCTTTTCATATCTTATTTTTATTTTTATTTCCAGAAAGTTTATAAAAATGATTACACGAAAAGTAGCAATGAAAAAGAAAAAATACGTTGAAAAGCCGATGAAGCCGACAAACCTTTTTCACGCACTTGTGAGCAAAGAATTAGGATACTTTTTCAGTATTCCCGCCTATGTCATGAACTCGGGAATGAGTACGATAATGTCAATTATTTTAGGCGTGGGAATATTGCTCAGAGGCGATTTAATTGTAAATTCTCTGCCGCAGTTGTTTCCCGACGCCTCGGGAAATCTTGTGGCTTTGATGATAGGCTCGTCGCTTGCGTTATGCTGCACAATGAACGATGTTACGGCTCCGACAATTTCCTTAGAGGGCAAAACTTTATGGCTCTTAAAATCCACGCCGATAGACCCCATGAAAATTTTCTTTGCAAAAGCCTTAATGGCACCGATAGTGTCGCTTCCGGGCGTTATTTTCACAGTAATAGCAAGTGCGGTGACTTTAGATTTAACTGTAGCCGATGTGCTTTTCATTTTCTTCATACCAATTATCGCATGCGTATTTTCGGGATTCTTGGGAATTTGCGTAAATTTAAAAATACCACGTTTTGACTGGTCAACGGAAATCACCATAATAAAACAAAGCCTTAGCGTTGTAATCACATTATTTTTGGCTATGTTTTTTACAAGCATACCCTTTGTAGTAGCTATCGTGCCTGCGGCATACCTTGAAGACTTTTCCGCCTTATGGTCATACGGCATTTGCATAATATATTTTGTATTCTTGGTAATTCTCGAAATTTTCTACCTTTACACCGACGGCAAAACCCTCTGGCGGTTTTTAAACACGTGAAGAGAGTTTGTAGTTTACAACGGTTTTTGACCCGACCGATAGTTTATTTTTTTACGGGCAGTTGTTGAACAACTTTATTGTTGACATAGCAATGGTGTCTGAAAGTTTATTTTTTACGGGCAGTTGTTGAATAACTTTATTGTTGACATGACAGCCGTAACGATAAGTGTGTTGAAAACAAGGCGAAGCCGGATTCTTGCGGACAAGGAAAACTTAAATGCCCAAACTGCGGTGAAAAATCGTATTGTATCAAAAGGCTTACTCACTGAGTATATTATGTGCAGCCGAACTATTATAAAAAGCCTTGCAAATCGTATTGATAAACGGTTTGCAAGGCTTTTGTTTTTTTATTCGTCATCATGCTTAGATGTGAAATCCGTCATTTTTTTCAGGCTTTCATACATCTTCATTTTTAATCGTTGGATTTTTTCTTCAAATTCGTCGTCGTCATCGTCCGGAATGTCAAAATCGTCTTCCATTTCCTGCATAACTTGGTTAAATTCACTGTAAAGAGTTTCTTCCTCAAGCTTGTCAATTTCAACGTTAATATCAACAAATGCCGGCAAAAGAACAGGCTCTTTCATTTCGCTGATACATTGCTGTATTACGTCGACTATTTTATATTCAGAGTCTTTGTTGTTCAAGCGAGTACAGCTTTCTTTCATTGAGAGCAAACGGTCGGGATATTTCAGAAGCTGATAAACCACTTCGGCAGCGTTGCTCTTTTTTATGCTGATAGCAAGATTATTGCTGCAAAGATACTCCGTATTTTCCGTTTCCTGTCCGGGGATTCCCTTAAAAAGAGCCATGGGCAGACATGACGCAAGCGCTTCCGTAACGGTTAAGCCGCCCGGCTTTGTTATAATTAAGTCGGACAGGTGCATATATTTATGTACTTCGTCCGTATAATAAATCAGCTTTGTTTTTTTTGTGATGTTTAACTTGTAGTCTTTTCGAGAGGGTTCCGCGTCATCGTCAAAATTAGCCTGCGGCTCGCCTACTCTAAGATTTTCATTACATGACAAAATAGTATTGAAAGCATCGAAAAGCTTTTCGTTTTTTCCCGTTATTACTATGATTTGAAAATCCAAGTCTATTTCGTTTATGTTTTCATAAATTTTAAGTATATCGGTTACTCCGAAACTGCCTGCCATGATAAGAACTGTCTTTAGATTGGGGTCAAAACCCAGTTGGGCAAGATGTTCGTCTTTATGCTCGTCTTTCTCAAAGAAAACAGGCATTATTGGAATGCCGATTGGCAGAATAATATCACGGTCAACGCCCATTTGTTCCAACTGGTCAACCATTTGCGCGCTTGATACAATATATCTTGACACAAACGGATTAATCCAAGCGCTGTGCAGTGTGAAATCAGTCATTATAGTTATAAGAGGAATATTTGTAACTCCCTTGCCGATAAGCTTTGAACACATGATTGACGTGAAGGGGTGAGTTGAAACTATAACGTCGGGTTTAAACTCCGCAAGGAGCGGAATAAACTTTTTCGCAAAATGAGAATTTGCTTTTGTAACCAGCTTTATTACTTTGCTGTCGGTATTTGACGCTCGGTACATCATGCCGTAAATTGTGGGTAATTTTGTGGCTGAAAATTTATACCCGTCAACAACGAATTTATTAAAGTGATGATTTACATATTCCAAGCCGTCTATAATCTGCACAACAGATTCGCTGTCACTTTCACGGATTATTGTCGCAAGAGCTTTCGCGGCTGTCATATGTCCGCCGCCCGTTGTCGATGATAAAATTAAAACTCTCATGTTTTTAAAATAATACCTCCTTTTTTTATAGATTTGAAAATTGCCAACTTTTTCGAAAAAAAGTTGGACAAAAAACTTTAATTTTAATATAAGGTTTAATAAGGCGAATTTTTTCGAATTTATGAGGCTCAGTCAAGAAGAAAATCTATTTTTTCATATCTTGCGCAGCTTAAAACCAAGCTTACTATAGTAATCAGCACGCCTGCGACTATGCCTACAAAAAACATTCTGCTGCCGCCCGAAAGAATGGCGTAAACGCTGATATAAGTGTACGGCGAGAGAATTTTTATTATTTTCAGCGACGGAGCAAAAGAACCTATAAGTCCAAACAGCACCGTTACGGTAACCATTACAGCCGAAATGGAAGAGGCTTGCGAGCTGCTGTTCATGAATGTCGAAAGCAAAAACGATATCGACAAGTAAACAAGTTCTATCAGCAAAAATGCCGCAACCGCAATTAATACTTTCGGCAAGTATGACATTTTGTTATTTGAATACAGAACTCCGATAGAAATTAAAATTACAATTATGTTGTAACAGAACAATGTGACAAACTGCGCGATAAAGCTTGTCATTACCGTGCAAAGTCTTGTCACGGGCATTGAGTATATAAATGTGATATCGCTGTCGCCTCGGCTGCCCGTATTTGCGGAAGCTCCGAGATAACTTGCATAAACGCAGCCTACTATCAGCATCATTTGCATACACACGCCAAAATTTACGCCGAAGTCCTTGAAGTTCGGCAGCTCCGTTTTATGCGAGCCGTTCGATACGGAACTCGGAATTGAAGCGAGCATGTCATTCAGAAAATCAGGCAGTCCTGCGCTGAGTAAGTTTGAAAACATGACAATAATTAAAATAAACAAACACAGCGAAATTAATGCCCATATCAAAAAATTGCGAGTTCTTGCTTTCAAATCATAGCTTAAAAGAGGAAAAGAAAAAAAACTGTTCATGCTTATTCACCCCCGTTTTCTTGTTCAAGTTTCTTTTCATAATATCTTACGAGCGCATCTCCAAGAGAGGGCAGCGTAATTTGCAAATCGTCAAGATTATAATGAGTAAGCGCTTGAACCAGTTCGTTTATATCCTGCTTATACAAGAAAGAAATATATCCGCTGTCTTCGGTTATCTCTGTAATTCTGAAAAGAGTATACAATGCGGACAAATCATCTTTTGTTTTTAAGCTTACTCTGCGTGTGTCGCTTTTGAGCAGAACTTGTTTTTCGGAAATTTCCAGAAGCGAGCCTTTTCTCATAATCGCAATTCTTGAACAAATCTGCTGCAAAAGCTCAATGTTTCTGTCGCTTATTACTACGGTTACTCCCTCCTTATTTAAGTCGAGCAGATAGTGTGCGAGTTTGTTTTTTGTGTCAACGTCCAGCGACACAAAAGGGTTGTCCATAATGACAAGCTGCGGATTTCCCATAAGAGCGATGACAATGGCTATTTTTTTACGGCAGGAAAGCGGCAGGTCGCCGACTTTCTTATTTTTGTCAACGCTGAAATGTTTGCAAAGCGACATTACTGCGTCATGGTCATTAACGCCCTTTATGCGAGCGGCAGTTCTTACAACGTCTATTGCTTTCATAGTTTCGCAGTAAGTCGGATTTGACGGCATAAAGCCTATTTTCTTTTTTTTGTCCAAAGACAGCGAGGTGGATTTTTGCCCCATAACCGTGACAGAACCCGACGTTGGGCGGATAAAGTCCATAATCAAATTAATGATTGTGCTTTTGCCGCTTTTTTTGGGACCCGCAATTCCGAAAAAATCGCCCTTGTTGACTACAAAGGTTGTATCTCCGAGAGCAGGTCGTTTTGTATAGTACTTGGAAACCTTGTCCAAAGTTATAACAGCCACGAGTAACTTCCTTTCTTTACAACTTTATTTTTAAATTTTTTACTAAAATAAATTATACTTAATTTTGGAGATTATTTCAACATGTTTTGCTGATTTTATTGCGAAAGTTTTTAAAAAATAAAAAACAATCGCACTGCAAACAATAAATGAATAAGAGTTCCTATGCGTATGACAGGCTTTGAGTTTTTGATTTAAAATTGATTTGACAAAATTTACAAATTTGTAATTTTAATCGGCTTTACAAAGCAGAAAGAAAGGAGTATTATTATTATGTGTCCCCGACTTTTTTGAAAAAAAGTCGGACAAAAAACTTTAACAAGCTTCAACAAGCTTCGCCTTGCTTTTAAGTTTTAGAAAGAAATTTTAGAAAAACAGTTTTGAAGAAAAGATTTTATTTTTATTTTAAAGATTTTAAAGAAAAAGAGGAAAAGAAATGAATCGCGACTTTAACGAAAACATTGCCCCCGATTTGGCAACAGCAAAAGAAAAGTCGTTGCTTTCCGAAACTGCTCCGCGGAAGAAGAAAAAAGCCAATTCCTCGCCTCAAAAAGTACAGGCAGGTAAAACAGCAGCGACTGAAAAAAACTGTCAGCCGAAAAAACAAACAAATATTCCCCCTCAATCTGTGCCGGCTGAAAATGACAACGCTCAGAAAACTACAGTCCCAAATAAAGACTCTCGAAAAAAAATCCCCGTCCTTATTCCCGTTTTGACCGCAGCGGCAGTTTTGACTGTCGGCGTTGTGGCTTCATCAGTTGCCATAGGCTTAATTGGAGCTGACAAACACGAAGCTTTTATTGCCACGGAACAAAGCAACGCAAATTTGAACGCCCCGACAGGTAAATTTATCGAGGGTATCGCCGTTCAGGGCGTTGATTTAGGCGGCAAAACTATGAAAGAGGCTAAAGAACTTCTTTCTGTCGAGGAATCCAAACTGATACCGTCCATTAATTACACGGTTACTTGTCATGACAAGATTGTCTATCTTACCGAAGACGATTTTGACTTCGAGTTCAATACCGTCAAAGTTTTGAACGAAGCTTACGAGTACAGCGAATATATGCGTAATCTTCTCACCGAAAAAGGCAGAACCAATTTGAAAAAATCCGAAAAAAAAGATTATACTATTACAATGACCTTTTTGGAAGATTCTATTCCCAAAGCGTGTAAAGAAGTTGCAAAAAAAGTTAATGTTGAAATGCAAAACGCTCATGTCAGCAATATTGATACTTCAAAAGCAAAAGTTTCCGGTATGTTTTCATTTGAAGAGGGCGTTGTAGGATATGACGTCAATGTGGACGACTTAATTACTCAGATTTCTACTTTAAAGAAAAACGAAGAGTTTACCGCAGACGTTATCGGAGAAATGAAAATAGTTGAGCCTAAAACCGATTTAAGAGATTTAATGGAACATCTTGTTTTGATATCTCATTATACCACATATTCGGGCAACACATGGGCCGGAAATATGAATATGACTGTGGCTTTCGAGAGCATGAACGGCAGTATTATTAAGCCGGGAGAAGTTTTTTCGTTTAACGGAAAAACGGGAAACAGCAATCTTGCGGAAAACGGTTATTATTCAGCCGGAGTTATTGTAAGCGGCCGTTCGGCGGACGGAATAGGCGGAGGAATTTGTCAAGCCGCCACAACAATATACAATGCCGCTATCCGTGCAGGAATGACCGTTGTAGAAAGACAGCCGCACACTTGGCCGTCAACTTATGTTCCGATTGGCATAGATTCCGCCATAGATTACGGCAATATTGACATGAAGTTCCGCAACGATACAGACCACGAAGTATATTTAATATGCTATATGGACGGCGGAGTGTTAAACGCTTATATATATGGTTATCAGCCGTCCGATTTTGACGAAATTGTAGTTTCTTCATGGTATACGGGCGCGGGCGGAATTGGTTTCGGCGCGGTTGCCTGCCGAAATTACTATAAGGACGGCAAACTTGTTAAAACCGAAGATTTGCCCGACTCTTTCTACAGCAACGGCGGCGGCACAAGTTACTCGTACGAAGAACCGCCTGCAAATTATGTCTATAAAAAAGTCTTTAACAAAAAACAGATTGACGATACTGTCAAAAAATTAGAAGACGAACAAAAAAATAATCCCATTAAGGAAGTTGAAAAAACCGAAAGCGATTTGTCTTCCAAACAGGAGAAAAATTCCGATTCGGATTCCGACACGGAAGAAACGTCAAGCACCGCAACAAATGATATTGCCGATACAACCCAAACTGCGGCAGTTTCCAATATTGCGACTGTAACGGATTATGAAGATGTCGATTATTCTTCGTATGATTATGAAGAACCTGAAACTCAATCCGAACAGAACCAAGCCGAAGATACGGCTTTTAATGAAAATCAAGATGTTTTGGAAGAGTTTGCCGACGAATCTTTTGAAAATGCAGATAATGATATTTCAGAAGAGTAAAATTTAAATAAAATTATAAATAATTATTAAAAGTCCATGCCTGGATTGAAAAACGGCATGGACTTTTTTAAAAAATTTTTTGAAAATTTTAAAATTTTATTGACAAATTTTAATTTAGATGATATAATAATCAAGCAGTCTTGAAGAGAGAAAATATGCGGATGTAGCTCATCTGGTAGAGCGCCACCTTGCCAAGGTGGAGGTAGCGGGTTCGAGCCCCGTCATCCGCTCCACTATTTGGTCAACCTATGGTTGACCTTTTATTTTTGCTTAAAGCCTGTTTAAAATCAGGGAGGAATGAAATTTGTACATTGGAAATGTTGAAATAAAAGGCTACGCCGCTTTAGCTCCTATGGCTGGAGTTGCCGACAGAGCTTTTCGAGAATTGTGCCGGGATTTTGGAGCGGCATATGTTGTTACTGAAATGGTGAGTTCAAAGGGAGTTTCTTATAACAGCTCAAAATCAACCGAATTAATGGAAATTTCCGACAAAGAGCGTCCTGCCGGAGTGCAGATTTTCGGAAACGAGCCTGAAACCATGGCTCAGGCGGCTATAACCGCAATGAAGTTTAAACCCGAAATTATAGATATAAACATGGGCTGTCCTGCTCCGAAAGTCAGCGGAAACGGCTGCGGAGCGGCTTTAATGAAAAATCCCAAGCTGTGCGGAGAGATTGTAAAAGCTGTAAGCAATGCCGTCAATGTTCCCGTTACCGTGAAAATTCGCAAAGGCTGGGACGACAACTCCGTTAACGCTGTGGAAGTCGCTCAAATCTGCGAGGCAAACGGAGCTAAAGCCATAACTATACACGGGCGTACTCGTATGCAGCAGTATCAGCCGTATGCAGACTGGAATATTATTAGAGAAGTCAAACAGTCCGTAAAAATTCCCGTGATTGGAAACGGCGATATTCAGACAGCCGAGGACGCTCAGAGAATGTACGAAGAAACAAACTGCGACTTGGTTATGATTGGCAGAGGAGCTTTGGGCAATCCGTGGATTTTTATGCAGATATATTCATGGTTCACGGAAGAAAGACAAATCCCCACGCCCTCTGTTGCCGAAAAATTATGGGTAATGCTCAGACATATAAAAACTCTTTGCGAGTACAAGGGCGAAGAACACGGCATGAGAGAGGCTCGCAAGCATGCCGCTTGGTATCTCAAAGGCTTAAAGGGAGCGGCTAAATTCCGAAACGAAGCGGGCAGACTAACTACGTTTAAAGATTTGGAAACTCTTGCCGGCGAAGTATATAAGATGAATATTTTAGGATAACAACCTAAAATATAAAGACAATACTATCTGCTCAATGTTTTAGGCGTTGGGTATAATTACGTCAAGATTTTTTCATTCTTTCTTGTAATGAAGTATTATTTGGGATTGATTATTGAAAGATTTTGTGGTAGAATAAAGTGTAATTATGTAATTAATAAACAAAAGGTGGGACTATTCTATGGAATATATATTTTCAGACCGTGTGCAGAGCTTAAAGCCGTCTGCTATCAGAGAAATTTTTAAATATGCCGCAGACCCCTCGGTTGTTTCGCTTTCGGCAGGCAACCCTGCTCCGGAAGCTTTTCCGGTAAAAGAAATTGCGGAAATCTCTCAAAGAATTTTTGCCGAAAATCCTATCGCCGCATTGCAGTACAGCGTAACTGAGGGTTACACTCCCCTTAGAAATTGGCTGACCGATTATATGAAAAACAAGCATAATGTCGGCTCGGAGAGCGACGATATTTTAATCACTTCCGGAGCTCAGCAAGTTATGGACTTGGTATCTAAGGCTGTCTTGAATGAGGGCGATGTTGTTATTTGTGAAAATCCGTCTTTCATCGGCTCTTTAAACACTTTCCGTTCATATAATGCACGTCTTGTCGGAGTAACGGTAGAACCTGACGGAATGAACATTGAACAGCTTGAAGACGTCTTGAAAAACGAACCTAAAGCAAAGTTTATTTACACCATTCCTAATTTCCAGAACCCCTCGGGCGTTACAATGAGCCTTGCAAAAAGAAAAGCCGTATACGAACTTGCCAAAAAATACGGAGTTTTAATAATCGAGGATAACCCTTACGGCGACTTGCGTTACAGCGGCGAATTTTTGCCAAGCATTAAAACCTTTGACACGGACGGCATAGTAATTTATTCCGGAAGCTTTTCAAAGGTAATTTCTCCCGGTATGCGTGTTGGTTATGGAATTGCTCCTAAGCCTATCATTCAAAAAATGGTTGTTTGCAAGCAGGGTCAGGACGTTCATACCAATATTTGGTCGCAGCTCGTTTGCTACGAATTTTTAACAAAATACGACTTCGACAAGCACCTTGAAAATTTACGCAATATTTACAGAAAAAAAGCTAATTTTGCTATGGACTTGCTTGACAAATACTTGCTTCCGAGAATCACTTACAATCGCATTGACGGCGGTTTGTTCATTTGGTGCGATTTGCCGGAAAATGTCGATGTCAACAAGTTCTGCATGGACGCTGTGCAAAATAAAGTCTGCGTTGTGCCGGGAACTGCGTTTATGGCTAACGAATCAGACGTTACTCACTCTTTCCGCATAAACTTCTCTACTCCGACAGACGAACAGCTTGAAAAGGGCATTAAAATTTTAAGCACTATTAATTTTTAACCTAAATGGGCAAGAAGTCCCCCGCCTCTAAGGCAATGTCATCAACTTAAGAAAAAACGGATTAAGCATATATTGTCTTTGATACTTTTTTATACGCTAAAATTCAGTCATTTAGAAAAACGATATTAG
>CACWIU010000009.1 GCA_902761025.1 uncultured Ruminococcus sp.
CTCGTACTTTCGAACGGTATCTGGCTCCCCAAACGCAGTTTTGACTGCGACTGATTGTTTTCCTCTAGTGGATTTGCGTTTATTGTATCCTGCCTTCTTTAATGGTTGCGGCATACGCGCTGTTGCACAGACCCAGAATTGCAGAAAGCACAAACAGTGTTTCTATACCAAGCGTCTGCCAGATCCACCCTCCAAAAAGCGCAACCAGGATCGTGATCAGGTGATAAGGCTGCCCGAGGAGAGAAAAGAGCAGTCAAAAAAGAAAGTTGCCGAAGACAGCGAATTGACGGAGAGCGAAGAAGAAACGAACGCCGATACGGATACGGAATCAAGTACCGATAATGCTGACAGCGAAGCTGCTCCCAACTTGTACGGCTACTATGAAGAGAAGAATCCGCCGCAGTCCGGGTTAAGCGTTGCAGCTTTGTCAGGCATATGGCGAGATACGGGAATCGGCACAGAAACACTTACGATTACAAGCGGAAGCGATATATACAGCGGCGACTTTTCGTTCAAGGGTGATTATTACGGTTCTTCAACAACGGGATATGTTAAGCTGGAGTATCTTTTGACGCAAGACGGCACAAAAGATTATAGATATACATTCTATGAAGAGGACGGCACTCTTTGGAATGCGTTCGTAGCAGACGGAACAATACCTCTTGAAGACCTTTATGGCGGACCGACGGGAGGAACGCATTTTCATCGTGAAACCACAGCACAAACAGAAGTAACCGGAGAAGAACAAAATGTAATGTCTATCGAAGCGTATGCGGGTACTTATGTAGAAGAAATTGCGGGACGTGGAGTTATTACGTTCACGGTTGACGCTGCGAAGAATTGTTATTTTCACGTAACATGGCCGTCAAGCGCAAGCGAAACGGCAGAGTGGGATTTTACAGCAACGTATAATGATATTGATACTTTTAGTTACAGTGACTGCGTAAAGAAAGTTATAAAGTATGATGAAGACGGCAGCCAAAGTACCGAAGACGAATACGCAAACGGCACCGGCTATATGAAAATAAGCAAAAGAAGCGATGGCACATACGTATTTACATGGAATGACGATATGGAAAACGTAGCAAACGGCAATTCGTTCTTAAAGCAGTAAAAAGTTTACTCCCTCGATTATTAATATTTTCGAGGGAGTTTAAAAAAAAAATAAAAAAGCATTGACAAACATAAAAAAGTATGATATAATGACAAAGCACTGTTGAAAGGTTGCTTTTTTCGGCAATTAAAATGTGCTGGTGTAGCTCAGTTGGTAGAGCAGCTGATTTGTAATCAGCAGGTCGGGGGTTCGAGTCCGTCCACCAGCTCTGATAAATAAAAATTAATAATGGGAGAGTTCCAGAGCGGCCAAATGGGGCAGACTGTAAATCTGTTGTCACTGACTTCGGTGGTTCGAATCCACCCTCTCCCACCATTTTATTAATATAATTAATATATAGATGATTTTAGTGAATAATTAACTTTGCGGTTTTTCTGTATTGTTTATTATTCACTTTTTGTTATTTAAAAATCGAGTTGATTATTAAAATCCCCATAATTTATAGAGCAGAGCTTCGTATTTTCCGTCCTCTCTTTCGCAGGTGCAAAGAGCGAGTACGGAAGAATCGTCCATTGCAAAAATATCGTTAATCCAAACGGGATTGTCAGTGCCGAATAATTTTGCTGTTTGTCCGCTTTTTGTCTGACCTATTTCCGAGCCGTCAGTGTTCCAAAGCGAAAGATTGCTGACCGATGCGGCAATCAGTCCATGGTCTGTTTCGGTAAGAGAATCAATTCCGTCACCCATAATTTTGTTTTCTGTAAGTGCAATTAAATTTCCGTCATAATCATAGACAGCGGCACGCTGTTTTTCTTTTCCGTCGTTGTAAATACCGCCGACAAGAATGTGATTTTCTACAAACTCAACATCATTTATTTTGCTGAATGGAAAAGAGTTTTCGTCCTCGCTTATGTTTTCAAGCTGCCAATCTTCATATTCGATTGTATTATAAGGGCTGATTTTCTCTTTTCCGTCAAAGCTCAAGCCAAAGTCCATTACTTTAGACATTGCAAGTTTTCCGGTAGAATCTACTTCTGTTAATGTTCCGTCGGGATTTAAGACGGCAGGATTAAATATGCTGTTGCTCATATAAATATTGCCGAAAACATCAGAATCAATTTTTTCGTATTTGCTGTTAAGAGCGATGTCTTCGAGAGCTGTTATGCTATCGTCTTGCAAAGTATATCTGTGCAAAGTTTTTTTGTCCAGAATATAAAGAGTGTCTTTTGCAAAAGTGCTGTCAATGCGTTCCATTGAAGAAAGTTCAAGGGGGGTGTCAAACGGCACATATTTTGCCTCAAGAGTAATACCGCCGAGTTCAATGCTTGAGGGATTGGGAGAAATACGCAGTTCTTCTTCGTCTTGATTTTCAAGTTCGGTGTCGGTCGTTTCAGTTGTTTCGCTATTGATATCAGTGTTTGTGTCTAAGTTTTCGCTTGAAATCAAGTCGGAGTCCGAACTGTCGATTTTTGAATTTAGCTCTTTAATTGAATCGGAATCAATTAAAGAAGCTGTCTTATTTGTTGAATCCGTATCGGAAGAACGGACATTATTTGTGTCCGTGTCTGACGCAGGCTCGTTTCTGGAATAATTGTTGTCGGAAGCAGTGTTTGCCGGCGACGATGTCCGACAAGCAGAAAGAGCGGTACTCAGCGAGAGAACCATTATAAAAAAAACAAGAGCTTTTTTATTCATTACAATATATCCTCCTGAAATAAGAATTTAATGTCATGCTGATATTTTTACCCGAATATCGGCATTTATACGTGAATTTAGGAAGATGTTCTGTTATATATAAGCTTTTTTAAAATTTTAAAAATTTTGTTAATACTTTTTCGAAGGTTGAAGAATATTAAAATTTGTGATAAGATATAATGTGAGTTGTTAAAAATCAGGCAAAAATTTATATAATTGGAGAGTGTGACATTTGGCAAATAATTTTAATTATAAAGAATTTAAAGATGAAAATAATTATATTTCAATGGCAGCGGAAGTTATGGCAGTACGTGCCGTTGGAGAAGTTCCGCTTGCGTGTATAAGGACTTACGGCTGTCAGCAGAACGTTGCCGACAGCGAAAAAATTAAAGGCATGCTCTCCAAAATGGGATTTGAATTTACCGAAAATGCGGAAGAAGCAGACTTTATTCTTTTTAACACTTGTGCGGTAAGAGAGCATGCGGAAGACAGAGTTTTCGGAAACGTAGGAGCATTAAAAAATATCAAAAGAAAAAAGCCGTCTGTTTTAATAGGCTTGTGCGGCTGCATGATGGAGCAGAAGCATGTGACAGACCGATTATATAAGAGTTTTCCTTTTGTAGGCTTAGTGTTCGGAACTCATTCTCTGCACCGTTTCCCCGAGTTGTTTTATCATGCTGTTACGGACGGCAAGAGAGTATATGAAACGGGCGTAGACGATAAAACGGTATATGAAAATATTCCGACTAAGCGTGACGGAACATTTAAAGGCTGGCTGCCGATTATGTACGGCTGCAACAATTTTTGTACATACTGCATTGTTCCCTATACAAGAGGACGGGAAAGAAGCCGAAAGTTTGACGATGTTGTCAGCGAAGCCCGAGAAATGATTCGAGCAGGCTATAAAGACATTACTTTGCTGGGACAGAATGTAAACTCTTACGGCAAGAACCTTGACGAAAAAGTGACCTTTGCGCAGCTGCTGGCAGAGATTGACAAGATTGAGGGAGATTATTTGTTAAGGTTTATGACATCTCACCCGAAAGATTGTTCAAAAGAATTAATTGATGTAATAGCGGACAGCAAGCATATTTCAACTCATTTGCACCTGCCGTTTCAGTCGGGAAATAATCGGGTTCTGAAAGCAATGAACAGAAGCTACGACAGAGAAAAATATCTTGACATTATTCGCTACGCTAAAGAGAGAATACCCGATGTAAGTCTTACTTCCGATGTTATTGTTGGATTTCCCGGGGAAACTTACGAAGAGTTTTTGGATACGGTGTCGCTTGTAAAGGAAGTTGAGTTTACATCTTTGTTTACTTTTATTTATTCGCCAAGAGAGGGAACGCCTGCCGCCAAAATGCCCGACCCATACACGCACGAAGAAAAAACGAAGTGGTTTGCGGAACTTTTGAAAGTACAAGAGGAAATTGCCGCAAAACGATGCGCGTCTATGGTTGATAACGTATACAGAGCGCTTGCAGAGGGGAAAACCGACAAGGACGGAATACTTATGGGCAGAACGAGCGGAAATATTATTGTTGAGTTTGAGGGCGATGAAAAGCTTATCGGTCAGTTTGTCAATGTGAAAATAACAAAATCAAGGAACTGGATACTAAACGGCGTTTTATTTGAGAACTGAGTATTTTATGAGCAAATTTTAAAATTTAACAAAAGCTGAAAAGAACACTGTTAAAGTTTTTGCCCCACTTTTTTCAAAAAGTGGGCAGATTCCAAAGGCAGCGCCTTTGGTGGGATATTAAGGGCGAAGCCCTTAACAGTGCGTTGCTAATTAAAAATGACGCTGAGCGGCATTTTTGCAAAACTCTTTGTACTAATGTACTATTAATTAAGAGATTTGCTCATTATATTTTGTAAGTTTTGTGTTTTGTATAGGGAGAAAGACGATGACTGAAGAAGAAATATTGGAATATGCGGAGAAAATAAAAGAAGAGATTGCAGAAGCAAAAAAGATGTTTGAAGAAGATACAAAAATTCCGGCTTTAAATTTTAAACTTACAGAAAATGAACCCGATATTTTTACGAGCAAGATTGGCGGTACGCCATATCTTCCAAATAACATAGAAATACCAACGGATAAGTACGGCAAACAGATGAAACTGCTTGCGCAGTTTGATTGTACGCTTTTGTCGGGAATGCCCGATTACCCACATGTTGGTATGCTGCAATTCTGGCTGTCGGTAAATTATCCGTGGAGGGAGCATAAAATACTATATTACAAAAGCATTGACAGAACTGTTAAAGAAGAGGACATTCTTTCGAGGATTACACCATTTGTTCAGGGTGAAACAGGAGCGTTTCCCGTGATAAACGGCGGTTACGGCATTGACGCAAAATTGACCGAAGAATCAATGGGAAATAGTGATAAACGCTGCAAAGCACTTTTGTGGTATTATCTTGCAGAGCTGACATACGGAAAAATACTCGATGAATATGACGATGACATTTTCGAACTGATTGAGGTTGACTTCACAGTCGGTCATAAACTCGGAGGATATTCGGAAGATCCACAGCCCATTGATCGATTAAGCTATGATTTGGATTTCACTGTTGATCTTGGGACTGATGAGGAAGTATTGCTTCTTTTTCAGCTTGAATATGACCATGGATTCGGAAAAAACTGGAGTGACAATGCAAAAATAATTATCGGCGACTGCGGTGTTATGCACTTCTTCATCAAAAGAAAAGACTTAAAAGCACTTGATTTTGACAAGGTTTGTTTTAATTGGAGTTGTTCATAAAAAACTTAAAACAGCGATATTTTCAGACAGTGTATTTATAGATTTAAATTTAAACTGAAAGGAATATAAAATAAATGGATATTATAGATTTGGCAAGACAAATTGGAAAAGAAATACAGCAGGACGAAGCTTATATAAAAATGCGTCTTGCGGAGCAGGAAAGCGAATCGGATAAGGAACTTCAGGAATTAATAGAAAATTATAATATTAAAAGAATGGCTATCAACAGCGAAGCGTCTAAAGTTGACCGAGATGACGAGAAAATGCAGCAGCTGAATAAAGAAATGCGTCATTTGTATTCGCAAATCATGCAGAATCAAAAAATGCTTGATTATAATAGTGCAAAGCAAGAGTTTGAAACCAAATTGCAGCGAGTGTTTGCAATAATTCAAAACTCAGCGGACGGAGATGACCCCGAAACAACAGACTATACCGGCAGTATGGGTTGTTCGGGCAGCTGCTCTACTTGCGGCGGCTGCCATTGATTTCTTTTTTGAAAAAGTGAGGCGGTGCAATAATGGCGGAGCTATCTCCGATGATGAAACAATATTTAAGCATAAAAGAAAAAAATAAAGACAGCATATTGTTTTTCAGGCTTGGTGACTTTTACGAAATGTTTTTTGACGACGCAATTTTAGCGTCAAGAGAGTTGGAGCTTACTTTAACGGGACGTGACTGCGGACAGGAAGAAAGAGCCCCGATGTGCGGAGTGCCTTTTCACAGCAGCGAATCATATATTGCGAGATTGGTTGCTAAGGGTTACAAGGTTGCAATCTGCGAGCAGACGGAAGACCCTGCGACTGCAAAAGGCTTGGTTAAGCGTGACATTATTCGCGTTATAACTCCCGGTACTGTTATGGAAGATTCTATGCTGGACGAGTCAAGAAATAATTACATTTGTTCTCTGTTTACGCTTGGCGGCAAGCATACCTTGGCATTTTGCGATATTTCAACCGGCGAACTTTACGCTTGCGAATTGGATTGCAAAGAAGATTGTTCGCAGCTGAAAAGCGAATTATCGAAATACAGTCCCCGTGAAATTCTTATAGGCGGCGAAGTGGATAAAATTCAGCCGATTGTTCCTTTTATTAAAGATAAGTTAAGCGTTGCCGTAGAAATGGTGGGCGACGAATATTTTGAGTATGAAAATGCTTTGCAGCAAGTTAAAGAACAATTTAACGGCGAAGAACTTAATTCTTTGTCCGTTGATGAAAAGACAGGAATTGTATGCGTTGTGGGCGGCTTGCTCAGGTACTTGAAAGAAACTCAGAAAACAGGATTAGAACGGATAAATCACATTGAATTGTATGCCGAAAATCGTTTTATGCGTATTGATTATAATACGAGAAGAAATCTTGAGCTAACCGAAACTATGCGTACAAAAGAGAAAAAAGGTTCGCTTTTATGGATACTTGACCATACTAAAACCGCTATGGGCAAACGCTTAATAAGACGTTGGATAGAGCAGCCCTTGTTGAGCTGTGCGGCTATCATCAGGCGGCAAAATGCTGTTGAGGAGCTTGTCGGCGATACTGTTCTAAGAGGAGAAACAACTGAAGCTCTTACAGGAATATTTGACATTGAGCGTCTTATGACAAAAATCGTATACGGTTCGGCAAATGCCCGTGATTTGCGTGCTTTGGCGTCGGGGGTAACTTCATTGCCGATATTAAAAGAAAATTTGCGTGAAGTTTCTTCAACGGAATTAAAGACAATATTTTCAGAAATTGATATTCTTGAAGATGTGCGGGATTTAATTGACAAGGCGATTGTGGACGAGCCGCCTTTTTCGATTCGAGAGGGCGGTATGATTCGAGAGGGCTACAGTAAAGAAATTGACTTTTTGAAAGGCGATATGTCCGACGCTACGGGAATTTTAGCCGGAATTGAGGCTAAGCAGAGGGAACAAACGGGCATTCCTAAATTAAAAATCGGATATAACAGAGTTTTCGGATATTATATAGAAGTTTCAAACTCATACAAAAAGCTTGTTCCCGATACGTACATAAGAAAGCAGACATTAACTAACTGCGAAAGATATATTACTCAGGAATTAAAAGAGTTAGAGGGTAAAATCTTAGGAGCAAAGGAGCGTTCAATATCTCTTGAATATCAGATTTTTAACGATGTGCGTGAAAAAGTTGCGTCCAATTTGGAAAGAATAGAAAAAACTGCTCGGGCAGTCGCAAAGCTTGACGTATTAAATTCTTTTGCCGTCACAGCGGTAGATATGAGGTATTGCCGCCCCGATGTTGACCTTAAAGGAGAAATAATCATCAAAAACGGCAGACACCCTGTTGTTGAAAAGCTTGTAAAAACATCGCCGTTTGTGCCTAATGACGTGCAGCTTGACGGAAAAGACAACAGAGTTGCCATTATAACAGGGCCTAATATGGCAGGAAAATCTACTTATATGCGTCAAACGGCTTTGATAGTTCTTATGGCTCAGATAGGCTCGTTTGTTCCTGCCGACAGGGCGAGAATTGCCATTACGGACGCAATATTTACAAGAGTTGGAGCAAGCGACGATTTGGCAAGCGGTCAGTCTACTTTTATGGTTGAAATGAACGAAGTTGCGTATATTTTGAAGAACGCAACGTCACAAAGCTTGCTTGTGCTTGACGAAATCGGCAGAGGAACATCGACTTTTGACGGAATGAGCATTGCGAGAGCCGTTCTTGAATATGTTGCCGATAAAAAGAAATTAGGAGCGAAAGCACTTTTTGCAACTCACTATCATGAATTGACCGTATTGGAAGACTTGCTGAACGGAGTTAAAAATTATAACATTGCAGTAAAAAAGCATGGCGATGATATTACATTTTTAAGAAGAATTGTACGAGGCGGAGCAGATGACAGTTACGGTATTGAAGTGGCAAAACTGGCAGGTATTCCCGATTCTGTTATAAACAGAGCAAAGGCAGTTCTGAAAGAACTTGAAAGCGGACAAAAGTCCGACAAGCCACGCAAAAAAAAGAAAGAGGTTTCCGAAGAGCCGCAAATGTCGCTCATTGGAATGACAAGTTCGAAAGCCGAGGAGTTTTTGAAAAACTTAGATTTAAACACACTTACTCCAATCGAAGCTTTGAACAAGCTTTATGAGCTTAAAAGTATGGTGGAATGATATAAAAATAAGGGCGGTGTAACCAATGGCAAAGATTAATGTTCTTGACAAACACGTAGCGGAGCTTATTGCTGCCGGCGAGGTGGTGGAAAGACCGTCGTCAGTCATTAAGGAATTAGTTGAAAACTCGATTGATTCGGGAGCCAATGCCGTTACGGTAGAAATTCAAAACGGCGGCATTACAATGATGAGAGTTACGGATAACGGCTGCGGAATTTTAAGAGAAGACATAAGAAATGCGTTTCTTCGTCATGCAACGAGCAAAGTCAAAGTTCAAGACGATTTGGAATCGATTGGAACACTCGGATTCCGCGGAGAAGCTCTTGCATCTATTGCGGCAGTCGCAAGAGTTGATTTGCTTACAAAGGCAGAAGAGGAGGATATAGGCACTCATTATACAATAGAGGGCTGCGACGAGGTTCTTATGGAAGATGCCGGCTGTCCAAAAGGAACAACATTTGTTATACGCGACTTGTTCTATAATGTTCCGGCTCGTATGAAGTTCTTAAAAAAAGACGTGTCGGAAGCCAATGCCGTTGCCGCCGTAGTAGATAAAATAGCTCTTTCTCACCCCGAAGTAGCTTTTACTTTTATCCGTGACAATAAGAAAACTTTGGTAACTTCGGGCGACGGAAAATTAAAGAATTGTATTTATGCAGTTTTCGGCAGAGAATTTACTCAAAGCGTAGTTCCCGTTGATTACGAACTGAACGGAGTTACGGTCAAGGGTTATGTTACCAAGCCGCAGGGAGCAAAGGCAAGCCGTTCAATGCAGAACTTTTTTATTAACGGCAGATTTGTAAAAAGCCGCACTGCGGCGGCAGCGTTGGAAGAAGCCTGCAAAGGTATGGTTATGGTAGGTAAATTTCCGGCATGCGTTTTGCATATCGAGCTTTCTTTCAGTGCGGTAGACGTAAACGTACACCCGGCTAAAATTGAAGTTCGCTTTGTGAATGAGAAGCCTATTTTTGAAGCTGTTTATCATGGTGTCAGGTCTGCACTTATAGACGGCGACACCGTGAAAAAGTTTCAGCTTGATTTTCAAAAGCCGATTGGTGCAATGGTTCAAACAAAAGCTTTGCCAAAGACTTTTACAATGTCCGAGTATGAGGCGAAAAAGCTTGATTCTGCAGCGCAAGTTTCCGAAACGTTAGAAATCGAAGAAGAAATTTCTTCCGATTCCGAAGAGATAATTTTAGATAATTTATCTCATAGTCCGAAAAATTATGGGATTAAGCCCGTAGAAGTCAAACCTTTGACAGACGATGTTTTGAGTTCGGCTCCTTTGGAAAGTTCAAATGCGAGCAATTATGTTAACATTGACATTCATGTCGATGATGACGAAGAAGAAAATAAAAAAAATAAAGAAAATAAAGCTGACGAACCGACAGAAGAATACGAGCAGGTTTCAAATGAAATAGCCGTTGCTGTCGACGAAGCTCAAGCGGACAGGGAACTTAATAACAGTGACATTCATGTTAAAGAAAGCACAGACTTATCGGAAGTTCTTCCCGAAAGTGAAAAAATATTGAATAATTCTAACGATATTCAACCAATAATTCCTGATGACGGCGACACAATAAAATATATTGGCGAAGCTTTTGCCACATATATTATCGTGGAGAAAAATAAAGAGCTTATATTGGTTGATAAACACGCGCTTCACGAACGTATTATTTATGAAAAGCTCAGAAAAGAAAGAGGAAAAAAATTTGCTCAGTATTTGCTTGACCCCGTTGCGGTAACTCTTTCAAAAGAGCAGTACGAAGCAATTCTCGATAATAAAGAAATACTTTCGGAATCGGGTTTTGAAACAGATGATTTTGGAGGAAGCACTATTCTTGTGCGTTCAGCGCCGTCATTTATAGATGCGTTTGACGTTCCTGCAACCATTGAGGAAATGGCGGAGCATATTCTTGAAAATAAAAAAAATATAGAAAGCGAATATACCGATTGGCTGTATCACAACATAGCCTGCCGAAGCGCAATAAAGGGCGGCGATTTAAGTTCTCCGCAAGAATTGATAAATTTATATAAAACAATGGAAACAGACCCTGCTTACAGATATTGTCCCCACGGAAGACCAACTTCAATAGTAATCAGCAAATACCAGATTGAAAAACAATTCGGAAGGGTGTAATATTTTATGAGCATGACAAATAAAATTCCCGTTGTTTCGGTAGTGGGACCGACTGCGTCAGGCAAAACTAAAATAGGCGTTATGCTTGCAAAAATGCTGGACGGAGAAGTTGTTTCTGCCGATTCCATGCAAATTTATAGGGATATGGACATTGCCACGGCTAAGCCCACGCAGGAAGAAACAGACGGCATACCTCATCATTTAATAGGCTTTTTGCCGCCCGAAGATTCTTTCAGCGTGGTTCGTTACGTTGAGCTTGCAAAAAAAATTATTACTGATATTCACGCAAGAGACAAGCTTCCCATACTGGTAGGCGGCACGGGATTATATGTTGATTCTCTTCTGAATAATATTCAATTTGCCGATAATGATTCCGATGATAAATTGAGGTTGGAGCTTAGACAAAAGGCTGAGCGTGAGGGCGTAGGGGCATTGGTGGAAGAACTTCGCCAATTTGACCCCGAGTCTGCCGAAAGAATTGAACCTCAAAATATTAAAAGGCTTATTCGAGCTATTGAAATTTATCGGACAACGGGTATTACAATGACCGAGCAAAATCGACAGTCAAGGCTTTTGGAAACTCCCTATTGTTCCGTAAAAATAGGCTTAAAGGCAAAGGACAGACAATTTTTATACGACAGGATAAACAAACGCGTTGATATTATGGCTCAGAATGGCTTGATTGACGAAGCAAAGGAAATTTTATCAAGAAAATGCAGTCCCACTGCCGAAAAAGCGATAGGATACAAAGAATTATCCGCTTATTTCAATGGAGCCGTATCTTTGCAGGAAGCTTTGGACGAGCTGAAAAAGCAAACAAGACATTATGCAAAACGTCAGCTTACATGGTTTATGCGTGATAAAGAAATTTGTTGGTTTGATATTGATACTTTTTCGGATACATATGAGTTGGAAAAATCTGTTTTGGATTATACAAAACAGGAGCTGGTAAAATTAAGCTGTTTTAACTTGAAATTTTGGGGGCAGACAAATGACTGACTTTGAGTATGAGTCTTCCAATGGGAAAGAATATATTGATGTTAACGAAGAACATAAGGAAGAAAAAAAGAAAATAACTCGCCGAAGACGCCGCAGACATAAGAAAAAACGTTTGCCCTTAGGAAAAATATTCGGAGTATTGTTTATTCTTTTTTTCTTAGTATATTTTTCTATGCTTTTTTATACTTCTAATTTTACTATGATTGAAACAGAGCAGGCGAGCTGGTTTGAAGTGAGCGATTATGTGGAAGTAAACGCTTACGCAGTCAGAAAAGAAGACTATATACAAAACGGTCAGAAAGGCATTATTGCCTATGTTGTCGATGACGGCGAAAAAGTTAACGCAGGCGGCAAAGTAGCCGTACTTTTTGCAAGTGAAAGCGATGTCGAAAACTGGCAGGAATATAACAGCATAAACAATGAGTTGAATTTGCTTAAACAAATGATAAACGCCGAAAACAACTTGTTTGTTGATTTGGATACCGTAGACGCTCAAATAAAAAATACGCTTGTTTCTTATAAATCGTCTGTTCAAAGCAACCGTTTAGGAGTTTCGAGAGAATTAAAGCTTGACTTGCAGCAGCTTTTTAACGAAAGAACTGTAATTACGGGCGGTTCGGCTAATTTTCAGGGGAGAATCGGCGAGCTTGAAACTAAGATGAAATCAATAAACGTATCTCAAAGCATAGGCGATGTTAAAAGCAAGCAGTCGGGAATTTTCGTATCTTTGCCCGACGGCTACGAAAAATCGCTGGATTTTGACAAGGCGGAAAGTCTTTTGTCAAGCGATGTCAAAAATATGCTTAGAAAAGACCCGCCGGGAGATGCGGTAGGAAAAATTATAACCACGCTTAATTGGTATTTGCTTTGTCCCGTAACAAGCGAACAGGCTCTTACAATTACGACAGGCGACAATATTGTTGAAATATCTATTCCGAAAGTTATTTCGGGAACAATTCCGGGTACGGTCGTTTCCGTTAATCAAGGTTCAAAGACCGAGGACGGCTTGCTTGTAATCAAGTGCGATTATATGGACGATAAGCTTGCAACTATTCGTAAAGAAGATATAACTATAAAAACTAAAACTTACAGCGGCATAAGAGTTAATCGAAAAGCCATTCACGACGATGTAATTTCTGTGCAGGATTATGACGAAGACGGAAATCCCGTAGGACAGCCGCATGATGAAAAAGTGCAGGGCGTTTACGTTATGTTTGGCAGAAGACTTAATTTTAAACAAATAAATATTATTTATTCTGAAAAAGATTTTGTTCTTTGCGATACCGATGTTTCGAGTCCTGTTTTTCTGAACGGAGAAACGGTATCGCTGTATGATAAAGTCGTTGTGCAGGGAAAGGAGCTTTACAATGGAAAGATTATCAAATGACGAGCTGCAAAAAAAACTTCATGACGTAACCGAACAGTATAAAATAATTGAAGAAACGATATGCGGAGCGGCTCAGGAAAGCGGCAGAAAAAGAGAGGACATTATTTTTTTGGCGGCTACAAAAACAGTAGAGCCGAAAGTTATAAATCATGCGGTGGGCTGCGGACTGCGTTATATAGGAGAAAACAGAGTTCAGGAGCTTTTGTCAAAATATGGCGAATATGACCTTGAACACTGCGAACTGCAATTCATCGGACATTTGCAGACAAATAAGGTGCGGCAGATTATCGACAAGGTTTCAATGATACAGTCTGTTGACAGTCTTAAACTTGCAGATGAAATTGACCGTCAGGCAAGAATTCGCAACAAAGTTATGAATGTTCTTGTAGAAGTCAATATTGGCAGAGAAGAAAACAAATCGGGAGTTATGCCCGAACAGCTTGAAGAATTGTTGTGTCAAATCCGGGATAAGCAGAATATTTCTGTCAAAGGCTTAATGGCAATTCCGCCTGTTTGTACGGATAAGTCCTCTATTTGTAAATATTTTGATAACATGTATCGTATCTTTATTGACATTTCCGCAAAAAAATTAGATAATATTTCTATGGAACATCTTTCAATGGGAATGTCGGAAGATTACCGCGAAGCTATTCTTTGCGGAGCTACTATGGTTAGAGTAGGTTCCGCCTTATTTGGCGAGAGAAATTATTCCAAAACAAACTAAATTAATTGACAAGTGGAAGGAGATTTGAATTATGGCAAATTGGATGGACAAATTAAAGCAAATGTGGAATACTCCTGACGACGAATACGAGTATGACGACAAGGACGAAGAAAAGAATGCAAAACGCCCCGAAGAGCCTGAAGATGACGAGGAGTACTATGAGGAAGAAAGCAGCTTTGCGTCAAAAGAATCTCCCCGTATTCCGTTCATTGGCAGTCAGAACAGCAATAAAGTTGTAAATATTAACACAACTACAAAATTGCAGGTTGTTTTGTTCAAGCCTGACCGTTTCAGCGATGAAACGAGGGCAATAGCGGACGAACTTATGAAACAGCATACTATAGTGTTGAATCTTGAAAACACGAATAAAGACAATTCTCGGAGAATCATTGATTTTCTCAGCGGAGCGGCATATGCAAGCAGAGGAAAAATAAAGCGAGTTGCGACAAGTACGTTTTTGATTATTCCAAGCAGCGTGGGAATGACAGGCGACGACCTTTTAGACCAGCTTGAAAGCAGCGGAGTTTATTTTTAACGTATGAATGTGTTGCGTGACGAGGAAAAAAGAACGGCTCTGCACATTGAAGACTTGCTGGAACTTTCGGAGAAACACAACAAGCCGTATTATTCGGACTTTCTTAACGAATTACAAGTTTCGGCAGCTTTGAACGTACTTGCAAAACGCCATAAATCCGACTATGTTCTGTGGGGCGGGTATGAAAATGCCGAGAGAGTTATGCTTTGCATGTATCCGCCCTATCAGCAGCCGCAAAACGAAGATTTTCCCATAAAATGCCTTAGCGTCAAGTATCGAAAAAACGATGTTCTTACGCATAGGGATTTTTTGGGGGCATTGATGTCACTGGGATTAAAGCGAGATGTAATTGGCGATATTGTGGTTGGCGAAGGGATATCGTCGTTTTTTGTAAAATCCGAACTTGCCAATCATATAACTGCTCAAATTGAAAAAATAGGACGAGTGGGCGTTGTTTTTACAGATATTGAAACAGTAGATTTTTACGAATTTTCACAAGAAACAGAAGACCGTGAGTGTACGGTTTCTTCTCTGCGACTGGACAGTGTTGTTGCGGCAATGACGAGATTAAGCAGGGAAAAAGTCAAAGCTATGATTACAGGCGGTTTAACAGTGAAAAATCATAAAATAGTCTATGCTCCCGATAGTAAGGTTCAAAGCAGCGACAAAATATCAATCAGGGGTTATGGTAAATTTATTGTAGAGTTTGACGGTTCTGTGAGTAAAAAGGGCAAATACAAAATTTTAATAAAAAAATTAAAATAAAAAAATAGGGGGAGATTTATATGCTGACAGTTGACGAGATAAAAAATATCAGCTTTAAAAAAGCGCGCATAGGCGGTTACAACTGCGATGATGTTGACGAATTTATCGAAAAAGCTGCGGATACCGTAGAAGAATTAAAAAAGCAGTATGCCGAGATACTTGCAAAATCCGAGCTTTTGATTAAGAAAGTAGACGAGTACAAACAGGACGAAGACAGCGTTCATCAGGTTATGTTAAAAGCAGAAAAAGAAGCAGCCAAAACTAAAAAAGATGCCCAAGAAGAGGCTCAGAAAATTGTGGACGACGCGAAGGCAGAGGCAGACAGGATTATAGCCGATGCAAACGACAGAATAATCAGAGAAAAAGAAATGATTGTAAAGATTGAGCAGGAGTCTGCTAATATACGGGATAAGCTGATTGAAGCTTACGAGAAGCAGATAGAGGCATTGCGTCACATTCCCGACCATGAAGCGGTAGAGAGAAAGCAGCGTGACCTTGACGAAAGGTATCCGACCGGAGTTTATTCCGATAAGGCAGACGAAGCGGCTCCGATAGTAGAAGAAGTTTTCTCAACGATTGAAGAGGCTGCCGAGGACGCAAAGGCTGATACTTCAACCGCTGCTGCGGCAGCTGTTGAAGCTGAAACTGAAACAGACAGCGGAACTATACAAATTGAAAAATCTGCGTTTGAAAAGAAATTCGGGAAATTAAAATTCGGCGATGACTACGATGTAAAATCCGAAACCTGAAAGGTGATGATTTTATGCGGGAAGAAGTTAAAAAATTTGTTGATGTAAGCAAAGAGTGTATTGAATCTATTCCCGATATTGATTTAGAAAATGTTTCGCAAGATTTTCTTTTTTCGTTAGGTCAAATTTCAGAGTTGCTTAAAGGGTGTACTAAAAAGGAATTATATCTTTTGCCGAAGGGGTTTCGCGAATTTGTTGATAAATACGGAAGTCCCGAAGGTCACGTTCTGGACAGCAGCAAAACTATAGCGGAACTTACAGAGGTGCTGACAAGTTTAACAAAATCTCTTTTTTCAATGCTGTACATGGGATTTCTTGCAAGCGATAAAGAAAGAGAAGACTATTATGCTGTGCTTGAAACGAATCAAAAGAAGTATGAGCTTAAAATGTATGAACAAATGATGCTGGAAGAAGAGGAAGAAGAGTAAAAATAAATATAAGGAGGGTTACTGTTGGCGATATTGGCGGTTATCATCGGAATACTGCTTGTTGTAATTGATCAAGTGACAAAATTTTATGCAGTCAGCGAAATAAAACCAAAAGGCATGGTTACTGTTATTGACAATTTTTATTATTTTACCTATGTTGAAAATAGAGGAGCTGCCTTTGGAATGCTTCAAAATAAGCAATGGTTTTTTATTATAATTACTTTGTTTATATTTGCGGCATTCGGATATATTTTATTTAGGTATAAAATCGAGGGCAAGCTTTTTCTTGCGGCTGTGGTGTTGATTTTCGGCGGCGGCGTCGGTAATTTGATAGACAGGATATTTCGGGGTTATGTAGTGGACTTTTTGCAGTTTTCGTTTTTCGCTCCGGTGTGCAATCTTGCCGATTATTTTATTACGGTCGGGGCAGTGCTGCTTATAATTTCCGTTTTATTCTGCAAAAAGAATATTGCCAAACGTGAGCCGGACGGAGCGAAGTAAAATATGGAATACGCTTTTACAGTGGAAAATTCGGATTCCGGAGTAAGAATAGATAAATTTTTGAGCGGCAGGCTTGAAGATATTTCTCGAAGTACCATTGCGGCATTATGCGAGCAGGGGGCTGTCACTGTCAACGGCAAAATTATTGCTAAAAATCATAAAACGGCTGTCGGAGATGAAATTATTGTAAATGTTCCAGAACCAAAGGAATTACATGCGGCGGCAGAAAATATTCCTTTGGATATTATATATGAAGACAGCGACTTGCTTGTGGTGAATAAGCCTAAAGGTATGGTGGTACACCCTGCACCGGGCAATTATGAGGGAACATTGGTTAACGCTCTGCTGTATCATTGCCGAGGCAGCTTATCGGGAATAAACGGAGTTCTCCGGCCGGGAATTGTTCATAGAATTGACAAGGATACAAGCGGCTTGCTTATTGTTGCAAAAAACGACAAGGCTCATGTAGGACTTGCCGAGCAGATTCGGGAACATTCATTCGAGAGAGAGTACGAAGCCGTTGTATACGGGAATTTTAAACAGCCGACAGGCACTGTTGACGCTCCTATTGGCAGACATAAAACCGACCGCAAAAAAATGTGCGTCACAATGCAGAACAGTAAAAATGCCGTAACTCATTACAGACAAATTGATTATAACAACGGCTTTTCGCATATGTCGCTCAGGCTTGAAACAGGACGCACTCACCAAATAAGAGTACATATGGCTTACTTGGGACACCCTGTTGCGGGCGACGCTGTTTACGGTCCGTCAAAAGTTATTGAATCGCTGCACGGTCAATGTCTGCATGCAAGAAAAATCGGATTTATTCACCCTGTTACGGGCGAAAGATTGTTTTTTGATTCCGAACTGCCCGATTATTTTAAGAATTTTTTGAATCAAAACGATTTGCTTTGACAAAACGAAAGTTTTGTTTTATAATAGCGGCAGTAGGGATGGTTCAGCCCGAATTTACGCCTGTGGAGTTAGTAGGTTACGAGGACAATGAAGCAGAATTTACGCCTGTGGAGTTAGTAGGTTACGAGGACAATGAAGCAGGAAGCCCATTGGCTTTAGACAATGGGTAGTTCACAAGATTGGGACGTTATTTGTCCTAAACATAATGTCAATAAAAAGAAAAATATTGTAAAAAAAGCCTTTAACAAAATGGAATAAAACAGTTGAAATTCTTTTTGGAATGTGGTATAATACAAAAGCATTTGAACCGTTGTCTTGTATAGGGCAATGCGTTTCACTGCCCGGCAAACTGCCGAACAATGAAGCGGACAATCCTCTGCCTGCGGAAGAGCTTCACTTTCGGGGGTACGAATGTCTGTAAACTTTAGGAGGATTTAAAAATGGATGCATTGAAGTTAATTGCTGCCGATTCCGTAAAAAAGGAAGTTCCCTCTTTCAGAATAGGCGACACAGTAAGAGTGAGCGTTAATATTCGCGAGGGCGAAAGAGAAAGAATCCAGATGTTCGAGGGTACTGTTATCGCAAAGAAAAGCAGCGGCGTAGCCGAAACTTTCACAGTAAGAAGAGTTGCTTACGGCGTAGGCGTAGAGAGAGTTTTCCCGCTCCACTGCCCGAATGTTAAGGATGTAAAGGTAATCAGACACGGTAAAGTAAGAAGAGCTAAGCTCTATTATCTCCGTGACAGAGTTGGTAAGGCTGCAAAGGTAAAGGAAAAAATCGTAAAGTCCTGATTTTGACTGAAACCGGTATTTGATAGTTTTAAAAGGGGGGCGGATTGTCCCTCTTTTTACTACCAAGACAAAATTAAAAAAAAATTTGCAAAAAATAAATAGTATTTCAATAATGATTGTGATACAATAAATGTCATAACAATTTTTGTCCGGAAAAGGCAGATGACGTACTATGAGTAAACAAACTGCAAATAAAAAAAATAACATCAGTAAATCAGCAAGAAAAAAGAAACCTTGCCCGTCAAATTTCACAGTAAATGTTTTTGACTGGGCTTCCGCTTTTGTAGCGGCGTTATCTTTGGTGGTGCTGGTCATGACGTTTTGCGTCAGGGTCGTCAATATAGACGGCGGTTCCATGATGCCGACGCTTCAGGACAAAAATAAAACCTTGGTAACAGGGCTTAATTACGAGCCAAAAGTAGGAGATATTGTAGTAATCAGTCATGGAGTTTCGCTTAACAAAATGATTGTAAAGAGAGTAATTGCCGTTGGCGGACAAACGGTTGACATAGATTTTAAAACAGGCGAAGTGACGGTTGACGGCGTTGTTCTTGACGAGCCGTATATAAACGGCAAAACGCTGCGGCAAGATGACGTTGCGTTTCCGTTAGAGGTTGCCGAAGGAACAGTTTTTGTGTTGGGAGATAACAGACCGATATCTCATGACAGCCGGGCTTCGGAAGTCGGACTTATTGAAACTCAAAATATTGTGGGTAAAGTGCGGTGCAGACTGTTTCCGTTTGATAAGTTCGGTACGATTGAATAATTTGTGAGCTTTGCTAAGTTTTCAGGAATAAAGGCAGGTTGAGTTATTTATGGATACTCAGGTATTTGATAAGGTGGAAAATCCTAAAAAATCGCAGGACGACGATGTAAAAATATCCAACAAAAAAAAGTCCAAGAGTACAGATGAAAGCACAGAAAACTCGAAGATAAAAAAAGATGTTCCGTCTTCATTGATGAGCGGATTGTTTGATTGGGCTTCGGCATTTCTTTTTGCATTAATAGTTGTAGTTATGCTTATGACTTTCTGTTTTCGACTGGTAGATGTTGACGGTTCGTCAATGCTGGAAACTTTGCAGGACGGCAATAAGGTTATAGTTACGGGCTTGAATTACGAACCGAAATCAGGGGACATTGTAGTAATCAGCCACGGAGCGGAATTAGATAAGGCTTTGGTAAAAAGAGTAATTGCCGTTGGCGGTCAGACAGTCGATATAAATTCAATAACGGGAGAAGTTCTTGTTGACGGAACTGCCTTGGAAGAGTCGGCATATACAAACGGCAAAACCGTTGCGGACGGCGACTCAGAGTTTCCTATGTATGTTGAAGAGGGAACAGTTTTTGTATTAGGCGATAATCGTCCGATTTCAAAAGACAGCCGATATACCGACGTAGGATTGATAGATGTAAATAATATCATCGGCAAAGTTGGTTTCCGTATTTATCCGTTGGACGAATTTGGAAAAGTTGAGTAATATTTGTGTTGGGAGCTGTCAGACTGTCGTTTGACAGCTTTTTAAAATCAACTGTAAATAAAAGAAAGTGCGGTATAATACATATGAAAGACAGCAGATATGGAAACAACAGCAAACGAAAAAAATACAGCAATAATACTAATAAGAATAATCAAAATAATCAAAAAAAATCATCTTCTGTTAATAATTCAAAGTCTAAGCCTAAAGTAAAAAAAGATTTTAATAAGCCCAAAACTACTGCCGATAACAGCAGCCTAAGTCAAAATTCCCAATATATACAATGGTTTCCCGGACATATGACAAGAACCAAACGACAAATTCAGTCGGATTTGAAACTTGTTGACGCAGCTGCAGAGATTATTGACGCGCGAGTTCCGTTTAGCAGCCGAAATCCCGATCTTTCTGCATTACTTGGAAACAAGCCTCGGATAATCCTAATGAATAAATGCGATTTGGCAGACCCTAAAGCGACTAAACAGTGGATATCATATTTTAAGGAGCAGGGAGTTCGAGCTGTTGAGTTGGACTGCAAAACTGGCAAAGGAATTAACTTGTTTGCGGCGGCTGTCCGAGATGTTCTTGGTGAACAGATTGCGAAATGGGAATCAAAAGGAATGAAGAACCATTCTTTAAAAGTTATGATAGTCGGTATTCCTAATGTGGGAAAATCGTCTTTTATAAACAGAATTTCCAAAAGTACAAAAGCAAAAGTTGAGGACAGACCGGGTGTTACAAGGGGCAATCAGTGGTTCACTCTTGATAAAAACATTGAGCTTTTGGATACTCCGGGGGTACTTTGGCCGCGTTTTGACGACCAGCTTGTAGGAGAGAGGTTAGCTTTTACGGGAGCGGTAAAAGACCAGATTATGGATACCGAACAGTTGGCTTTGCGGCTGCTTGAATATTTTAAAGAAAATCCGAACGCTGTTTTTTTGGAACGTTTTAACGTTGCCGGTGAAGAAGTTGTTTCGCTTCTTCCGCATGAATTGCTGTCACTTATTGCGAAAAAGCGAGGTATGCTTATTGCAGGCGGAGAAGCCGATACCGAGAGAGCTGCCGTAATGGTTCTTGACGAGTTCAGAGCGGCTAAGCTTGGAAGAATAACACTTGAACTGCCTAATCAAAAGCGGTTAAACGGAGATGAATAAACATGGATTGGCTTGAATACGAAAAAAAGGCATATGAAAAAGGCTTTGTCAGCATTTGCGGTGTTGACGAAGCGGGCAGAGGACCTCTTGCGGGACCCGTATGCGCCGCTGCTGTAATTTTACCTAAAGACTTAATCATAGAGGGGGTCAACGATTCAAAAAAGCTTTCCGAAAAGAAGCGCGAGCAGCTTTTTGACGTCATAAAAGAACAGGCGTCAGCGTATTCTGTAGGGTGGGCAAGCGTTGAGGAAATAGAAGACATAAATATTTTACGGGCGGCAATGCTTGCGATGAAGAGAGCTGTCGAGGGTCTATCAAAGAAAGCCGATTTTGCATATATTGACGGCAATAAAACTCCGGATTTGAAAATCCCGTGCGAAGCCGTGGTAAAAGGCGATGCAAAAGTCATGTCGATTGCGGCAGCCTCTATTTTGGCAAAGGTAAGCCGTGACAGGCTTATGCTGCAATATGCCGAGGAGTATCCGCAATATGGCTTTGAAAAACATAAGGGTTACGGAACAAAGGCACATATTGAAGCCGTTTTGGAGTATGGCTCGTGTCCTATTCACAGAGAAAGCTTTTTGAAAAAAATATATGAAAAAAACAGAGAACAACAGCAGTGATTTTCGGATTACGCAAAGGGGCAGACTGGGCGAGCAGTATGTATGCGAATATCTGAAAAATAAAGATTTTCAAATTATACAAACCAACTATAAAACAAGATACGGAGAAATTGATATCATTGCGGAAAAAGATAATCTAATTGTATTTGTAGAGGTCAAGACGAGAACGAAAAATTCATTTACAGCAGGATTGGAAAGCATTACAAAATCAAAAATAAAAAAGGTTGTCAAAACAGCCTTGATTTATTTGACCGAAAACAACATTGTAAAGCAGCCAAGACTTGACTGCGCGGAAGTGATTGTTGAAGAAAGCACAAATGCGCTTTTAAAAATCCTGTATATTGAAAATGCTGTTGACGACTGGGAAGTATTGTGAGCAATTTGTTTTTTTATTTTTTCGTTAAAGCTTTGACAATTAGGCGATTATAGTGTAAAATACAGATTAGCACACTAATTCATGACAGAAAGGACTGTTATAATAAATGAAGTACAATAGCACTACGGATAAAAATAATGTTGTTTCAGCCTCACAGGCGATTGCTCAGGGCATTGCATCGGACGGCGGTTTGTTTGTGCCGCAGGAAATACCAATGTATACTCTTTCCGACATAGAAGAAATGACAAAAATGGATTATGTGGGAAGAGCCAAGAAAATTCTTGCCGATTATCTTGACGATTTTTCCGCCGATGAGATTGACGAGTGCGTTACAAAAGCGTACGCTTCCGAAAAATTCGGTTCGAATAATCCCGCTCCTCTTTCATACCAGAAGTATGACGATATTGATATAAACGTGTTGGAGCTTTGGCACGGTCCGACTTCGGCATTTAAGGATATGGCGCTTCAAATTTTGCCGCATTTGCTGACAAAGTCGCTCGCAAAAACCGCTCCGAATAAAGAGGCTGTTATTCTTGTCGCAACATCTGGAGATACGGGAAAAGCTGCTCTCGAGGGCTTTAAAGACGCAGCAGGCACTAAAATAATGGTATTCTATCCGGTTGACGGCGTAAGCCCAATGCAAAAGCGTCAAATGACAACTCAAGAGGGAGAAAATGTAAGCGTTTGCGCTATCAGAGGCAACTTTGACGACGCTCAGACAGGCGTAAAGAAAATATTTACCGATAAAGCATTAATTGATAAATTGGCAGAAAATGACTATCTCTTTTCAAGCGCAAATTCGATTAACTGGGGCAGACTTCTTCCGCAAATTGTTTACTATTTTTCAGCGTACGCAGAGCTTGTAAACGACGAAAAAATCGCTTTGGGCGATAAAATAAACGTAGTTGTTCCGACGGGTAATTTTGGAAATATTCTTGCTTCTTACTATGCTTTCAGAATGGGTTTGCCGATAAATAAATTTATTTGCGCGTCCAATGCCAATAATGTTCTGACTGATTTTATTTCTTCGGGTACATATGACAAAAACAGGAGCTTTTACGCAACCATTTCTCCGTCAATGGATATTTTGGTGTCAAGCAATCTTGAAAGATTCCTGTATCATATGACTAATGAGAACGACAAGAAAGTCAAAGAATGGATGACATCTCTTAAAACAACGGGTTCTTACAGTGTTGACGATGAAACAGCCGAAAAAATCAAGACATTGTTTGTCGGCGGATTTTGCGATGATGAAAAGACAAAAGAAACTATTGACGAGTTCTTTAATAAGTACGGTTATCTTTGCGATACTCATACAGCCGTTGCCGTTAACGTATACAAGAACTATGTTGAAACAACGGGCGACAGAACTCCGGTTGTGCTTGATTCAACTGCAAGTCCTTACAAATTCAGCGGAAGTGTTCTTGAAGCGATTGCAAACGGAGAAACCATTCCGGAAGATGAGTTTGCAATGGTTGATTTGCTCAGCAGCAAGACTAATACGGAAGTACCGAAGCCGCTTGCAGCTCTTAAAGATAAACAAATTCGTTTTACGAACGTTGTCAACGCAGACGAAATGCCGCAGTTTGTTTTAAAGACGCTGGGAGTTGAGTAATGCCGCTTTATGTGCTGGGTGACCCTCATTTGTCTTTTGGCGTGGATAAGCCAATGGATATTTTTAAGGGCTGGGGCAGTTATGTTGAAAAAATAGAGAAGAACTGGACGGAGCTTATTTCCGAAGATGATACTGTAATTCTTGCGGGGGATATTTCATGGGCGATGACTCTCGAAGAAACGTTGCTTGATTTTCGTTTTATAGACAGACTTCCGGGAAAAAAGATTATTATGAAAGGCAATCATGATTACTGGTGGGTTACAAAAACAAAAATCGAAAAATTTTTTGCAGCCAATGAAATAAGCAGCGTTTCAATATTATTTAACAATGCTTATTTGATTGACAATATAGCTGTTTGCGGAACAAGAGGCTGGTTTTATGACGCTCACGGACAGCAGGATTCAAAAGTAATAAATCGTGAAGCGGGCAGACTGAAAATGTCAATCGAAGCAGCCCAAAAGCTTGGCGGAGAACCGATAGCATTTTTACATTATCCGCCTGTTTTTGCAGGCAGAGAGTGTCCGGAAATGATGAATGTTTTGCTGGAGTACGGCATAAAAAAGTGTTATTACGGTCATCTTCACGGGAAAAATACTCATTCTTTGGCAACGATAGGAAATTACAGGGGGATTGAGTTTAAATTGATTTCATGCGATTATACTCAATTCAAGCCAATCCATGTGGTATAATAATCGGTTTAAAGAAATTTATTTTAAGATTTTGAATTTTTTTGTTATAAATTTTACAGAAAATTCATAAAAAAGGTAGATTTATTCTGTTTTTTATGATATACTTATCAAGTTAAGCATAGACTGGGGCAGTCTAAAGATTAAGTAAAAAATCCGATATATCGGCTGCAGGACAAATAGTTCGTATTTGCACGGCAGTCAATTTACGCAGGAGGAAAGTAAAAATGAGTTTAGTAGCATCAAACAAACTTGACACAAACAGATATGAAGTAGAGGTTACCGTAGACGGCGAGGCTTTTCAAAAGGCTATCAATCGTGTTTACAAAAAAGAAGTAAAAAAAATAAACATTCCCGGATTCCGTAAGGGCAAGGCACCACGTTCTGTAATCGAAAAAATGTACGGCAAAGAGGTTTTCTATGAAGACGCAATGCAGGATCTTTATCCTCAATATCTTCAGGAAGCAGTCGAGGAAGCCGGCTTGAAAGTAATTAACGATAAAATTGATTTGGACGTTACAGAAGTATCGGCAAATGGATTTACTTTTAAGGCAGCTGTTACAACATACCCCGAAGTTGCAATCGACGGCTACAAGGGTATCGAAATAGAAGCTGAATCCGAGGAAGTAACAGACGAGAAAATTGACGCGGAAATCGAGAAAGCTCGTCAAAGAGCAAGCAGCGTTGCGGCGGTAGAGGACAGACCGGCTCAGGACGGCGATACAGTGGTAATCGATTTTGAAGGCTTTAAAGACGGCGAGCCTTTCGAAGGCGGCAAGGGTGAAAATTACAATCTTACGCTTGGCAGCGGCAGCTTTATACCGGGATTTGAGGAGAAGGTGGCAGGACACAACAAGGACGAAGAGTTTACGATTGACCTTAGTTTCCCCGAAGATTATCAGGTAGAAGAGCTGGCAGGTCAGCCCGTAGAGTTCAAAATTAAGATTCACGAAATCAAGACAAGAATACTTCCCGAGCTTGACGATGATTTTGTAATGGACGTAAGCGAAGATTCTTCAACTGTTGAAGAATACAGAAAAGAGATTGCGGAAAATCTTGAGGAAGACTTCAAAAAAGCAAGAGAAACCGATATCGAGAATAAGCTTTCCGAAGCTCTTATTGAAAAATTAGAGGGTGAAATTCCGCAGGCAATGTATGAAAACAAGATTACGGATATGGTTCGCGAGTTTGAGATGCGTCTTAGATCTCAGGGACTTGAGCTGGAAACTTATATGCAGTATATGGGTCTTACGGAGGAATCTTTAAGAGGACAGTATGAAGAAACTGCCGAGAAAAGAGTTAAGTTAAGACTGGCTCTTGAAAAGATTGCCGAGATAGAGAACATCGAAGCTTCCGAAGATGATTTGTCCGAGGAATACAAAAAGATTGCTGATGTTTATAATATGGACAGCGAAGCAGTCAAACTTGCCATTCCTGCCGAGGATTTGAAAAAAGACGTAGCTGTTTCCAAAGCAATGGATTTGGTAAAAGAAACTGCTGTTGTTAAGTGATTGATTTTTGTTCGTATTGTTAAAAGACTGCCGGGAGAATTTTCGGCAGTCTGAATAATATTTAGATTTTTACCTAAAATTAAATAAAATAAAAAAACAGAATTAGTTTTTTGAAAGGATTGAGGAACATGGCATTAGTACCTTATGTAATTGAGCAAACCAGCCGAGGAGAACGTTCTTATGACATCTATTCCCGACTGCTTAATGACAGAATAATTATGCTGACTGACGAAGTTAACGATGCTACGGCAAGTGTAGTAGTTGCTCAGCTTCTTTTTTTGGAGGGACAGGACCCGTCAAAAGATATCAGTCTTTATATTAATAGTCCCGGCGGTTCGGTTACAGCCGGAATGTCCATATATGACACAATGCAGTACATCAAGTGCGATGTGTCTACAATCTGTATGGGAATGGCGGCAAGTATGGGAGCATTTCTTTTGGCAGCGGGAGCTAAAGGCAAAAGATTGTCTTTGCCCAATTCTGATATTATGATTCATCAGCCAAGCGGCGGAGCTCAAGGACAGGCAACAGATATTATGATTCATGCAGACCATATTATACGCACAAAGAAGAAGCTGAACACCATTTTAGCCGAGCGTACGGGTCAGCCTTACGATGTAATAGCAAGAGATACTGAAAGAGATAACTTCATGACGGCAGAGCAGGCTTTAGAGTATGGCTTGATTGACAAAATAATTACAAGCCGATAATTCCATTAATAAAACGGGGAGATCAATTCTTATGGCAGGAAGAAACAAAACAAATTCTGCAATACGCTGTTCATTTTGCGGCAGATCTCAAAATGAAGTTGCGAGGCTTGTAGCAGGAGTAGACGCTTATATATGCGATGAGTGCGTACTGCTTTGCAACTCCATTTTAGAGGACGAATTGGGCGATGTGTTTTCACCGATGCCGGGAAAAAAGACTGTTAAGGATTCCAAAAGCATAGATCAAAAGATAATTAAACCTGTTGATATGAAAAAACATTTGGATGATTACGTTGTAGGGCAGGAAGACGCCAAAAAGACCTTGTGCGTAGCAGTTTACAACCATTATAAAAGGCTGAAAACGATGCGTCGTGATAATGAAATTGAGAAGAGCAACGTTCTTTTGCTTGGTCCCACCGGTGTTGGCAAAACGCTGTTGGCTTCTACGCTTGCAAAGGCTCTTGACGTTCCGTTTGCCATTGCCGACGCTACAACCTTGACAGAAGCCGGTTATGTGGGAGAGGACGTAGAAAATATATTGCTTCGTCTTATTCAGGCAGCTGATTACGACATAAAAAAAGCGGAAAGAGGAATTATTTATATTGATGAGATTGATAAAATCGGCAGAAAGTCCGAGAATCCGTCAATAACCCGAGATGTCAGCGGCGAGGGTGTGCAGCAGGCTTTGCTGAAGATTATCGAGGGAACAACAGCCAATGTTCCTCCGCAGGGCGGCAGAAAGCATCCGAATCAGGAATATTTAAAAATTGACACAAAAAACATTCTCTTCATTTGCGGCGGAGCGTTTGACGGACTGGAAAGAATAGTTGAAAAACGAAAAGGCTCTTCGTCATTAGGTTTTGAAGCAGAGGTTCATAACAAAGAAGAGTTCAGTAAAACCGACTGGATGAAAGATGTTGTTGCTCACGATTTGGTGAAATTCGGAATAATCCCCGAGCTTGTAGGACGAATCCCTGTTATAACGGCATTGAAGGGACTTGACGAAGATGCTTTGGTGCAGATTTTGGTTGAGCCGAAGAACTCCATTATTAAGCAGTATCAAAAGCTGTTTGAAATGGATCATATTAAATTAAAGTTTACCGACGACGCATTAAAAGCGATTGCCCAAAAAGCGATTAAACAAGAAACCGGAGCGAGAGGACTTCGTTCTATTCTGGAAGAAATTTTAGGCGATTTAATGTTTAACTGCCCGTCGGACGAAACTATTGTTAAAGTTACAATTAACGGGGATACGGTTAACGGATTAGATGTTCCGGACATTGAGCGTGACATGTCCAAGAAAGTTTCGTTTCAGTTAAACGGTCAGCCCAATAGTACTGCATCGTAAGTATTTGCTGTTTATTATGAAAAGATTGCTGTAACACGTTGAAGGATATGACCGTACCCTTTTACTTGTTGCAGCATTTTGTATTCTTTTATATTATTATTAAAAACTCGGCAAATTTTTTGAACCAACTTTTTTGAAAAAAAGTTGGACAAAAAACTTTAACAAGCTTTGCCTTGCTTATGAGTTGTTGATAATATTATAACAAAATTTTGAAATTAATGCAGATTAATTATAGGAGGGGAGAAAATATGAAAAAAGAAGAAGTATATAATTTAGAGGACTACAAAATTGAATCTTTGGGAAAGCTTCCGATATTATCTCTTAGAGGTCTTGTTGTGTTTCCTGAATCTATGATTCATTTTGACGTGTCGAGGACTTCGTCGTTGTCAGCCGTTAATGCGGCAATGAAAGAAAATCAGTATTTGTTTGTAACAGCACAAAAAGACCCGATGAAAAGCCGACCTTCGTCGGAAGATATTTACGAAGTCGGCACAGTAGTTAAAATTTTGCAAACCGTTCGGCAGCCTGACAATACCACACGTATAATTGTCGAAGGATTGTACAGGGGCGTTGCAGTTGATATCAAGAAAGTAAAATCTCATTTTGAAGCCGAGGTTATTTCCTGCGTTTATACAGTTGAGGATTCCACTTTGGAACAGCGTGCGATGATGCGTATAATAAAGAAAGTTTTTCAGAATTATGTAGAGCTTTCCTCAAAAATTCCGAATGATATTATGTTTAAAGTAGAGTTGTCAAAAAAGCCCGGCAGTTTGGCAGATTTTGTTGCAAACAATCTGCTGTTAGACTTCACCGAAAAGCAGGAGATTCTGGAAACATTTGATGTTGACGCCCGTCTTTCCCTGATTCTGAACACGCTTGATCAAGAGGTTGCAATACTTGAAATTCAAAATAAGATTGCCGACCGAGCTCACGAACATATGGACGAGAGCCAAAAGGAGTATTTTCTCCATGAACAAATCCGAGCTATTCGCGAAGAACTTGGAGAAGAAGATCTTGACGAAGAAGCAGAAGAGTATAAAACAAAAATCCAAAAGCTAAAGGCAGACAAAAAAATCAAGGAACAGCTGCTGAAAGAGTGCGGACGTCTTCAAAAGCTGCCGGAAGCCTCTCAGGAAGCGTTTACGCTCCGTATGTATCTTGATACGTGTTTAGATTTGCCATGGGACAAGTCTTCAAAGGATAAAATTGACATATCGTCCGTTACAAAGTCGCTTGACAAAAATCATTACGGTTTAAAGAAAGTCAAAGAGCGTATTGTCGAATATTTAGCGGTCAGAAAATTGACGCCGAATGTAAAAGGACAGATTATTTGTTTGGTGGGACCTCCGGGAGTGGGAAAAACATCTATTGCCCAGTCAATCGCCGCCGCAATTAATCGGAAGTCGGAAAGAATTGCATTGGGCGGCGTTCATGACGAAGCGGAAATCCGAGGACACAGACGCACATATATAGCGGCTATGCCGGGAAGAATTATTTCGGCGTTGAAATCGGCTGAAACGAATAACCCCGTTCTTATTTTAGACGAGATAGACAAGCTTGCGTCTGATTATAAAGGCGATCCAACGAGCGCGTTGTTAGAGGTTCTCGACCCCGAACAAAACAGTACGTTCTATGACCATTATATTGACTTGCCGTTTGATTTAAGTAAAGTTATGTTTATAACAACGGCTAACGATGGATATGCAATTCCCGCTCCGCTAAAAGACAGAATGGAAATAATAGAGATTGGAAGCTATAACCGTGAGGAAAAGTTTCATATTGCCAAGAAGCACTTGATACCAAAGCAGCTTGAAAACAACGGGTTGACTTCATCGAACTGCAAATTTTCTTCCACCGCTATTTATGCCATTATTGACGGTTACACACGTGAAGCAGGCGTAAGAAATCTGGAAAGAAGCATTGCGGCAGTAATGAGAAAAGTAGCAAGAAAAGTTGCGGAAGGCGATTCCGAAACGGTGTTTAAAATAGAGGGTAAAAACGTAGAAGATTATCTGGGACCGAAAAAGTTCAAAGATGACCAGCTTGCGGCAAAGAATGAAGTCGGACTGGTAAACGGTCTGGCATGGACGGCAGTAGGCGGAGAAACACTTCCTATAGAGGTTGCCATAGTTCCGGGAACGGGTAAGATAGAGCTTACGGGTTCTTTGGGCGATGTTATGAAAGAATCGGCAAAAATAGCGGTTACGTGTGTTCGGACAAGAGCCGAGAAATTGGGTATTGACGTAGATTTTTACAAAAAGAACGACATACATATCCATGCTCCCGAGGGCGCAGTGCCAAAGGACGGACCGTCAGCCGGTATAACTATGACTACCGCTATTGTTTCGGCGCTCACAGACAGACCTGTTAATAGGCTTGTCGCTATGACGGGAGAAATTACGCTCCGAGGAAAAGTTCTTCCGATAGGCGGACTGAAAGAAAAAACCATGGGAGCGTACAAAATGGGTATTAAAACGGTTATTATTCCGCGGCAGAACGAATCTGATCTTTATGAAATAGATGACGTAGTCAAAGAAAATGTAAATATAATTCCGGTAGACACAATAGAAGATGTGCTTACTATTGCGTTTACGCTTGATAAAACTTACGAAAAGCCTGCGCCCGTTAAAGAAGCGAAGAGTAAAAAAAGCTCCAAGAAATCGGAAGTCAAATCCGATAACAAGCCTGTTGATACGGCAAGCGCTTAACAGGAGGCGGCATAATGAATTTTAATAAAGCTGAATTTCAGTTTGCAGCCGGCAAGGCATCACAACTTCCGGCATCAGATTTGCCTGAAGTTATTTTTTCGGGACGCAGCAATGTCGGAAAGTCTTCGCTGATAAATAAGCTTGTAAATCGGAAATCCTTGGCGAGAGTAAGCGCAACTCCGGGAAAAACGGCAACGATTAATTTTTTTAAAGTAGATAGTTTTCACTTAGTAGATTTGCCGGGATACGGATATGCCAAAGTTTCCAAAGCTGAAAAACAGCGTTGGGCAGATTTAATGGAGGGATATTTCAATCAGAACCGTTATTTTTCTTTAATTGTTCAGATTGTGGATATGCGTCATTCGCCTACCGTTGACGACATGAATATGATAAATTATTTGTATTCAAGAAATCTTCCTTTTATTATTGTTTTTACCAAAAAAGACAAGCTGAAAAAAACTCAGCAGGCTAAACGCATGTTGGAGCTTCGGGAAGAACTTTCGGAATATTCCGATATTCCGATGTTTCCTTTTTCGGCTGTAACGGGCGAGGGAGCAGAGGAAATTAAAGCCTATATTGAAAAACGTGTTGAAGAAACACAAAATAAAATCAGCAAAGATGTTTAAAAAATATAGCATTATAGAAATGTTTTGTTTTTTATGGTGAAAAAGTTGGTATTATTAAAGCGGTGCATATTTGCGGTTAAGAAGTTTGACGGACGGTAGAAAGCATATCACAAAATCAGGTTTTTACAATTTGGAGGAGCATATATGAAAAAAATCGCTTGTTTAATATTATCATTAATTATCATGCTGTCAGCCTCGGCATGCAGCGTGATTGTCAAAAACAACGGCGAAGATATGTCGGACTATCCTGTAACAGTGGGAAACGTAGTGTTTGAAAAAACTCCTGAAAAGGTTGCTGTTTTGAGTGACAATTTAGCAGACATTATTCTTGCGTGCGGGTATGAAAGAAAACTTGCGGCAAGAAGCGATGCGTGCCGTCAAGAGGAGCTTTCTGTTCTGCCGTCTGTCGGAACGCCCGATAATCCGGATATAGATAAAATATCTCAGCTGGGCATTGAGCTTGTTTTGGGTGACGAATCATTTGACGAAGATGTAAAAAATTCTGTCAACGAACTTGGAATAAAGACTTTGATTATTAAGCCGGCAGTAAATGACCGTGAATTAAATAAATTGTACGGCAATATTGCGGCAATATTAGGCGGCGGATATAACGGAAGAATGAGGGCAATGGATACGCTTAATTCGTTGGAAAGCGAATTAAATGCCATTAGAAACGAAATAGTTGATAAAAATATCCTATCGACTGCTTGTTATATTTATGAGCTTTCAGATGACCAATGCCGGGTTGCATGCGGCAATGAAATTTCTTCAAGATTGTTTGAATATGCGGAAGTAAAAAATATTGCCGCAGACGATGCGGACGGATATATTGGTATTGACACGCTTCTAAAAGGAAATCCGGAAACTATTTTTTGTGACGCAGGCGTTTCGGAAAAATTGGCTGCAAACAATGACTTGTCGTCTTTAACAGCGGTTTCGGAGGGGAGAATATTTCAGCTTTCGAAGCGTTATTTGTCATTGCAGGGGCAAACTCAGCTGTTGACCATAGATTACATTGCGGCGAAGACTCACGGATTTTATACGTCTCGGCAAAAGTGGCCCGAAGATTTTGTTCAGTTGAAAATCACTCCCAATGAGGAGTATACAGCACCGTTTGAACCTCAGATTGGAATTTTTTACACAGTAGGCGAAAGCTACAATGCAGTTCTTGATATTGAAAAAAGGCTTGTTTCGTTGGGATATATGACAGAAGAACCGGACAAATTTTATACTCAGGAAACAGCCGATGCGGTTATACAGTTTCAAACTGTAAACGGGCTTCTTGAAACAGGAATAGCAGACTATGATACTCTGACCGTTTTGCTGTCAAAAGATGCGGTTTCTATGCCGACAGAATAAATCTGCGACTTAAATTGCTAAAAAAGAAAAATATTGATAATATCATTTTTATTATTTAATTAACTATTGATTTTTTAAAAATATTATGATATAATCTTAGCACATAGTTAGCAATTTGTACCATGTGTGTATTAATTGCCAGCCTATGTAAACTATGTACACGCATTATGCAGGGTATTTTATTCTGCGTAATGTGTGTGTGCGATAAAAAAGAACAAAATATATTTGGCGGCTTGTCGGATAAGAAGTCCGACAAGCTATTTTTCTACATATTTTTAAAAAGATTATAGTAAAAGCTTGTATAAAAAAAGATTGATTTTTTATGATAGAGAGGTTATAATTATAAAAAGGCATTTGCCGTTAAAATCAAAGGGTTTCGTCTTGCCTTGAATTGTATGTTGTATTAAGGAGAGAATATGGAGTTTGTACATAAATCGGTCTTGCTTAAAGAAACGATTGACGGATTGAATATTAAGCCTGACGGCATATATGTTGACGGAACGGCAGGCGGCGGAGGACATTCGTATCACATTGCGGAAAAATTAAGTTCCGGCGGAAGACTTATTGCAATAGACCAAGACCCCGATGCAATTAAAGCCGCCTCGGAGAGATTGGCAGAGTTTGATAATGTAACGGTGGTGCGTTCAAATTTCAGTCAAATAAAAGGCGTGCTTATGTCGTTGGGAATTGAGAGGGCAGACGGTGTTTTGTTGGATATCGGAGTTTCCTCGTGGCAGCTTGACGCTCCCGACAGAGGTTTTTCGTATCATCAAGACGCTCCTTTGGATATGCGAATGAGCCAAGAGGGCAAAAGCGCTTACGATTTAGTAAATGGCTGCGAACCGGCTGAACTTGTCAGGATACTTTCAATTTACGGCGAAGAAAAATTTGCTAAAAATATCGTAAGAAATATAATAAAGGCTCGCGAACAAAAACCGATTTACTCCACATTGGAGCTTGCCGAACTGGTAAAAGAATCATATCCGATGAAAGCAAGGCAAAAGGGACACCCTGCGAGAAAAACTTTTCAGGCTATTAGAATTGCCGTGAACGAAGAGCTTGACAGATTGAGAGAGGGATTGACAAATTCTTTTGATGTTCTGAATCCCGACGGACGTCTTGCGGTAATTACTTTTCATTCGTTAGAGGACAGAATTGTCAAAAAGCAAATGGCGGATTGGTGCGTAGGCTGCACATGCCCAAAGGATTTTCCGATTTGTGTTTGTGGAAATAAGCCTAAAGCAGAATTGGTTACTAAAAAACCAGTCGAACCTTCCGAAGAAGAACTTGCGCAAAACAACAGGGCGAGAAGCGCAAAGCTTAGAATATGTAAAAAATTATAATTTCACAAAAATTACAAATTTTTGTAATGATTTGTTTAGTATGCACAATAATCGTATGAATTTTTCAGGCGATTCGTTATAAAATAATGTTTGGAAAAGTTACGGTTTTGTAGTATAATATAGGTGTGGGGTATTGTTAACATTACCTCGTGAAAGTATGCGCAGGGAGTTTTAATTTCAAAATTCCTTGATAGTAAATGAGGTGCTGTGATGGCTTTTACAGATCGAAACGCAGCGTATGATCTCTCTTTGTTTGAGGAAGAGGAACTTTATGAGCTGCCAAAGGCTGAATCACAAGAAAATAAAATATATGACCTCCGTGAAGAACGTAAGAAGAGGGTAAAATATAAGATTAACCCACTGAAAGCATTTTTGGCGGTTTCTGTTTCTGCACTTTCCATTGTTGCTATGACAGCGATTATACACGGACAAGCTCAGCTGACAGAATTGAACCAGCAAATAAGCGACGCTCAGCAGGATTTGACCAATTTGCAGAGTTATTACACACAAATTCAAATGAAAGTTGAGAACAAGCTGGGACCTTCTGTTATAGAAGAGTATGCCAAGAATGTTTTGGGTATGTCAAAAGCAGAAAGTTATCAAAAGGAGTTTATAAGCCTTTCGCAGGGGGACAGGGCTGAAATTGCAAAAGAGAAAGATAAGAATTTTTTCGATAAAGTCTTTGATATGTTTGAGCAGTTTTGGAGTGAAAACAATAATCAATAATCATATTTAAAGAGGTTTTGTTATATATTTTAGATAAGAAGAGGGGTGGGGCTTTAGCTGCTCTGCCCCTTACCTTAATGGTTGTGTTCAGCAGTTACGGAAAGGAGCGGCCGAATGGGTGATAATTTTTTGTCGGGAATAAAAGCTCGTTCTACGGTATTGATGTTTTTAATTATACTGTTGGGATTTGGCTCGGTTATGAGCAGATTGGTTTATCTTCAAATTATTCAGGGAGAGGACTTATCCGAGAGGGCAGTTGAGCAGCAGCTGAGCGACACTGCTGTTTCAGCTAAGCGAGGGTCAATTTTTGACCGCAACGGAAATACGCTTGCCAGCAGCGCAAGCGTATGGAAAGTTATACTTGCTCCGGCTTACTTTGAAAACGATACTCAACGAAAATATGTTTCCGAAAATCTTGCCAATATTTTGGGTATGGATTCGAGCGAAATAATGGAGCTTGCAAAAAAGAGCGATTCCTACTACCAGACGGTAAAAAGAAGAATAGAAAGTGACGAAAGAGATAAAATTCTTGAATTTATTAACGAAGTCAGCAAAAAATACGACCGTCTTGCAAGCGTAATAGTCTTGGAAGAAGATTATAAAAGATATTATCCCTATAATGATTTTGCCGCCTCGGTAATAGGCTTTACAGGTTCGGACGGACAGGGATTGTCCGGCATTGAATATCAGTATGATTCATACTTAACAGGCGTGCCGGGAAGAATTGTAACGGAAAATGACGGCTGGGGAACGATGATGCCCTTTGAGTATCAGCAAAAAGAAGACGCTCAGGACGGCAATTCGCTTGTTTTGACCATTGACGAAACAATACAGCATTTTCTTGAAAAATATCTTAAACAAGGCATTATTGATTATAAAGTTGAAGAGGGAGCCGTTGCGATTTGCATGAACGTAAAGACGGGCGAGCTGCTGGGAATGGCGGTTGAAAACAGTTTTGATTTAAACAACCCGTATGAAATCGCAGACGAAAATCTTAGAAAAAGCGTTGAAAAGCTCAGCGGAACTCAAAAGGAAGAACGCACAAACGAACTTCTTGCCAAGCAATGGCGAAACAAAGCAATCAGCGACAGTTATTATCCGGGTTCCGTATATAAAGTAATTACAGCGTCTGCCGCCTTGGAAGAACACGCAGCGACTTTAAGCGATACTTATTTTTGTTCGGGCAGCTTAGTGCCGTATGAGGGCGTAAAACCAATCCGCTGTCATAACGAATCGGGTCACGGTTCGCAAACATTTGCGGAAGCATTGTGCAACTCATGCAATCCGGCATTTATGATGATTGGCAAATCTTTGGGCATGGAAAAATACTGGGAGTATTTTCAGTCATTCGGATTTAATTCAAGAACGGGTATTGACTTGCCGGGTGAGGCTACGGGGCTTTTCTTTAATCAGGACGGTTCAATGGGACCTACGGACTTGGCAATAGGCTCGTTTGGTCAAGGCATAACCGTTACGCCGATAGAAATGGTCACGGCAATGTCAACAGTTGCAAACGGCGGTTATTCGGTGCGTCCTTATATTGTAAAGCAAATTATGGACGCAAGCGGAAATGTTGTCGAAACGACCGAGCCTGTTATCAAAAGGCAGGTTATATCTAAGGAAACAGCCGATACAATGGCGCAGATTCTTGAGAAAAACGCTACCGAAGGCACAGCCAAAAACGGTTATGTTGCCGGTTACAGAGTAGCCGGAAAAACAGGTACTTCCGAGAAAATCGGACAGAGCCGAAAACAAGGCAAAATTGACTATATTGCGTCTTATTGCGGATTTGCGCCGGCAGACGACCCACAGATAGCACTTTTGGTATATTTTGATACGCCAACGGGAGAAGCGTATTACGGCTCACAAGTAGCCGCTCCGGTATTTGCCGGAATAATGTCTGAGATATGTCCGTATCTTGGCATTGAAGCTCAGTATACTGCCGAAGAGCTTGAGTATGTAGATACAGTCGCAGGAACATATTTAACTATGAGTTTGAACGAAGCATTTGCAAAAGTGCGTGAAGACGGATTTGAGCCGTATGTTTGCGGTGAGGGCAATACAGTATTGGCACAAGTGCCGCAGGAAGGCTCGAAGATTCCGCGAGGCGGAAGAGTAATGCTTTATACTACAAATGACAGCACTAAGGAAACCGTGAGAGTGCCTGATTTGGTTGGATATACGGTTAAACAGGTTAACGAACTTGCAGCGGAATATAATATTAACATAAGTTTTTCGGGTTCGGTTGACCAAGACGAGGTTTACTCGTATGCTCAAAGCATATCTCCTGATGAAATAGTTTCGCCGGGTACTGTTGTTACGGTATACTTTGGCAATGATGACGTAGACGATACTGTTATGTAAAAACTTTAACAGTTTCAGTATGATAAAGAAGTTAAAAAGCTAAGATTAAAGAAAAAGAGGGATAGTGTATGACAACGGGAATTTGGTCTTTTGAGGCGGCATTGATTTCGTTTATTGTTTCATCGCTGATTGGAAGCAAGCTTATACCTTTTTTAGTTAAGGTAAAATGCGGTCAAACTATTAAAGAGATTGGCCCGACATGGCATATGAGCAAACAGAATACGCCAACCATGGGCGGCATTATGTTTATTTGCAGTTCGTTAATAGCTGTTGTAGTAAGCTGTTTTTGCTATATGAAAGCAACAGACGATTTTATGATAAACAAACTGAAAATTGCTCAGGTTGCGGCAGGATTTGCGATGTCGTTTATTTATGGACTGATAGGCTTTTTTGACGATTATATCTCAATCAAGAAAAAGAGAAACATGGGACTTACGGCAAAGCAAAAGCTTGTATTGCAGTTTATTACGGCAGCACTTTATTTAATCGTTCTGAAAATATTCGGAGATGACACAAGAACAGTTATTCCTTTTGTGGGTTCTGTTGATTTAGGTATTTTTTACTATATAATATCGGCAGTTGTAATAGTGGGAATAGTTAATGCGGTAAACTTAACGGACGGTATTGACGGATTAAACGGTTCCGTAACTATGTTTGTAGCGGCATTCTTTATGGTAATGGCAGGCGTAATAGGTTTTCAGGGAATGAATATTTTCTGCGCGGCTATTGCGGGAGGCTGTCTTGGATTTTTAATCTGGAATTTTAACCCTGCAAAAATTTTCATGGGAGATACAGGTTCGTTGTTTTTAGGCGGAGCAGTCTGCGCAATGGCATTCGGATTAGATTTGCCCATATTGCTTTTGCCGCTTGGAATTATATATTTATGCGAAATGTTTTCGGTTATTATACAAGTGTCGTATTTCAAGGCTACGCATGGCAAGAGAATTTTCAAAATGACGCCGATTCATCATCATTTTGAGATGTCTGGTTGGAACGAAGTTAAAATAGTAATTGTATTTAGTTCTGTTACTTTTGTAATGGGTATTCTTACAATGCTTTTGTTTTTGTTCGGCGTTATAAAATAAAAAAATTTATTTTATCGCATTTGGAAAGGAGAGAAGTCTGTGCTGCAAAGCTATACATACGGTGAGCTTGACAATTTTTCGGAGCAAAGCCGCAAAAAAAAGCAAAAGACAGAAAATCCTGTCCCGTTGAACAGACGGTCAAGGAAGAGAAAAAAATTTCGTGTTTTTTCTAAGGGCGAGGGTTTGGATTTGCCGTTTTTTCTGTTGATTGTAGTTGTTTTGATTATCGGATTGATAATGATGTTTTCGGCAAGCTATCCGTATGCGTTTCACCGTTATGACAACAGTTATTTTTTTATAAAGCGGCAGGTTATTTTTGCTCTTTTGGGATTGGGGGCAATGATAGGACTTTCATATTTTGACTATCACCATTTGCATATAGTGGCGGCGCCGTCATTGGGTGTGGCATGGTTTCTTATGCTTTTGGTATTGATATTGCCGTCAGCCGAGGGGGACGACGCGCCTAAGCGTTGGCTGGAATTAGGAATTTTCAGGCTTCAGGCATCTGAGGTCTGTAAATTTGCCTTGATTTTGTTCATGGCGAATTGGGGTTCGATTTATTATAAAAAGATGAAAACAATAAAATTCGGTATAATGCCGGGAGTAATTGTTCTTGGGATAACGGGTTTTTTGCTTTATTTAGAGCCTCACTATTCGGGTATTGTAATTTGCATATTAATTGTTGCGGTTATGATGTTTTTATCGGGAGTACCCATTATTTATTTTGGAATAGCAGGCGTAGCCGTTGGAGTTTTGGTTTTCATTATGGCAATTACGGGAAAGCTGTCTTACGCTATGGAAAGAATGGACGGTTGGGGTCAGGCATTGGAATATACAACCCCTGAAATGTGGCAGACAACTTGGCAGACAAGAAACTCATTGTATGCTATAGGCTCGGGCGGATTATGGGGAATGGGACTTGGACAGTCACGACAAAAATATATGTACTTGCCCGAACCGCAGAATGACTTTGTTTTTGCTATTGTTTGCGAAGAATTGGGATTGATAGGAGCATTAATAATTTTAACTCTTTTTGCGGTTCTTGTTTATCGTGGGATAAAAATAAGTCAAAGAGCAACAGATAAATTCGGAATGCTGCTTGGCGTGGGGCTTATGGCGCAAATCGGACTGCAAGTAGTTTTGAACATACTTGTAATAACAGATTTTCTTCCAAATACAGGCATAAGTTTGCCGTTTTTCAGTTACGGAGGTTCATCGTTAGTTATGCTGTTGGCGCAAATGGGCATAGTAATGAACATTTCAAGAACAGCGACGCTTGAAAAGCAGTAATATATTTTTAAAGGCTTTGCCAACAATAAATTTGTTCAAAGATTTCCCGTAAACATAAAATTTATGATCGGGTCAAAAATTATTGTAAATAATAGAGTAGTTTCACGTATTTAAAAAGGAGAGAAAGTATGAGGGTAATTTTTGCGGGCGGCGGAACTGCCGGACATATTAATCCGGCGCTTGCCATAGCCGGATATTTAAAGAAACAACAGCCGGACGCTGAAATTTTATATATAGGAAACAAGGGCGGCATGGAAGAACGCCTTGTGCCGAAAGCCGGCTTTGAGTTTAAGAGTATTCATGTAAGCGGATTCAGAAGAAGTTTTAAGCCGTCCGCCGTAAAGGCGAATGTTCAGACAGCGTGGAGAGCTTTTACGGCAACATCTGCAAGCAAGAAAATAATATCCGAATTTAAGCCTGATTTGTGCATAGGAACAGGCGGTTATGTAAGCGGACCTGTTTTGAAAGCCGCTAATGAAATGGGCATACCGATATTAATTCATGAGCAAAACGCTTTTCCCGGGGTTGCAAACAAAATGCTTTCAACAAAGGCAGCCGCCGTTATGCTTGCCATAGAAGACGCGCGCAAGCACATGAAAGAGGGCTGTAATTTTGTGGTGACGGGAAATCCCGTAAGACCTGAAATTCTTACGGCAGATAAAGCCGAGTCAAGAAAGAAACTCGGCTTGGACGAAAGACCCGTAATACTTTCGTTTGGCGGCAGTTTGGGAGCCGAGAAAGTAAACGAGGCATGCGCGGATATTATTGCGAGGAGCGGAAAAGACGGACGCTATCAGCATATTCATGCTTACGGACAGTATGGACATTGGTTTCCCGATTTGGTAAAAGAAAAAGGAACGGATATATCTAAATGTGCGAATCTTGATATAAGGGAATACATTGACAATATGCCGACTTGTCTTGCGGCAGCAGACTTGGTAATATGCCGCGCAGGAGCGATTACGATAAGTGAAATTCAGGCTCAGGGAAAACCGGCTGTGTTTATTCCCTCTCCGAATGTGGCAGAAAATCACCAGTACCATAACGCAATGGCATTAGTTAACAAAAAGGCAGGAGAAATCATAGAAGAAAGCGAGCTTACAGGCGAACTTCTTATGGAGAAAGCAGATAAAATCCTTTGTGACAGAAAAACTCTCGAAGAGTATTCCGCAAACGCAAAAAAAATGGCAATATTAGATGCAAACGAAAGAATTTATAAAATCATAATTGAAACTTGCAAAAAATAAAAAACAGCAGTTAAAAAGAGGGAAAGTCGGGACGTGTATCACAACCAAAAAAATCCGCATATTATGCAATACACTTATATATGAAAAGAGAGGGTGTTGTATTTGTCACGGCTTGTTATAGACGGCTCAAGACGTATGAAAGGAGAAGTGTCTGTCCAAGGTTCGAAAAATAGCGTATTGCCCATTCTTGCGGCAACTCTGCTTAGCGGAGAAGAGAGTATTTTATATAATTGTCCCGACCTTTCCGATGTAAGGGGGACAATAAATATTCTCAGATATTTAGGCTGTCGCGTAGAGTTTGCCGGAAATACTCTGATTTGTGACAGCAGACCTTTGCATGAAAACAGTATTCCAAACAGTTTGATGAGGGAAATGCGGTCATCTATAATTTTTTTAGGAGCATTGATTGCCAGAACGGGCAGCGCGAGTATGTGTTTTCCCGGAGGCTGCGAGATAGGACCCCGACCGATTGACATACATTTAAAGGCGTTGGAAAAACTGGGAGTAATTATTGAAGATGACCACGGTGTTTTCAAGTGTTATGCTCCGGACGGACTTAACGGAGCGAAAATAGCGTTGTCATTTCCAAGCGTTGGAGCGACAGAGAATGTAATGATTTGCGCTTGCGCCGCCGACGGAACAACAATTATTACCAATGCGGCAAGAGAACCGGAAATATGCGATTTGGCAGATTATTTGAACAGCTGCGGAGCAAACATTTCAGGTGCGGGGGAAGGAACTATTGTCATAGAGGGCGTACAGAAATTAAAAGGCGTTTGTCATACTGTAATACCCGATAGGATAGCGGCGGCAACTTTGTTGTCGGGGTGTGCGGCGACGGGCGGACGTATTACGCTTAAACAGCTTATTCCTTCGCATATGGGGGCGGTTTTGTCGATTTTTGAAGAATGCGGCTGCGATGTTCTGATAAAAGGCAGCAGCATAACTTTAGACAGTCCGTTTATAATGAAATCCCCGAAGATTGTGCGAACTATGCCGTATCCGGGATTCCCTACAGACGCACAGGCGCCTATTATGGCAATGATTGCAAAGAGCAAGGGAACGACATTATTTATAGAAAATATATTTGAAAACAGATATCTGCATGTTGGCGGTTTGCTGAGAATGGGAGCTAACATTAAGGTAGAGGGGAAAGTTGCCGTATTGCAAGGCGTGGAAAGCCTGCACGGAACGGACGTAGAAGCTATGGATTTGAGAGGAGCGGCGGCGTTAGTTGTTGCCGGACTTGGAGCGGACGGAAGAACCAATGTTGACGGATTGAAATATCTTGACCGAGGATATGAAAATATTGAAGCAGTTCTGAGTAAATTGGGAGCTGACGTAAAAAGAATTTGATATTTTAGTATTTTTAATATATAATATATATTGAAACGATGTGAAAGATATGAGCAAAGAAAAGAAGAGAAATAATAATACGCAAAGAAAACGTATTCGCCCCGAATATGACGAACAAGACCGTTTTGCTGCTTTTGAGCCAAGAGATACCGACGTGAAGTCCAAACGTCCGTCACGTACAGACCAACGCCGATTTGAAGCTTTTGACGAAAGCAGCCGGAATAAAGCCGATGATTATTTTGAAAGAAATTACGGCAGTCTTTCTGTTTCGTCATCTAAGCAAAGGAACGCAAAGCCCGAAAAAACTCAGCGTGACGATGATACAAAGCCTGTGCGTTCCAAACGTAACGAAAAGAACACGCATTCAAAAAAATTGAGTAAAAAGCAGCGGAAAATAAGAATTATACTTGGATATGTATTTGTTTTTATGATGTTTGTTTTGATAGGGGGACTTTTTTCACTAAAAATTATGTTCAAAACTACGTCAATAGAAATTAAGTATAACGGAGAAATTCCGTATAGTGACGAAGAAATTATAAATACAAGCGGACTGAAATACAATGAAAATTTATTTCTTGCCCGAAGAAAGGCAGCCGTAAACAAAATAGTAGAAAAATATCCGTATATCGAAGCGGCTCAGATACATATAAAAATTCCTGATACTCAGGTGATAGAACTTGAAACGGCTGTTCCGTCTTTTCAAGTGGAGATTTCGGAAGGATTTGCAGTAATCAGCGCCAAAGGACGCATTTTAGAAATTGTATCGGCTGCCAAAGGCAATATTCCTATACTCAAGGGATTAAAACTTAACAACAGCGTTGAGGGAAAATATATCAATTACGAAAAAGAAACAACGCAGAAAATTCTCACAGATGTTATTAATAATATTCATGAAAATAAAGTTCCCGATATTTATGGAATAGACATATCGAATGCTGCGAATATTAAATTAAATTACGATAATAGAATTACCATTTTGTTGGGAGTTCCCGAAGATATCGGCTACAAGCTCCGCACGGCTATGGCGATTATCGGAAATGAGCTTTCGCCTGCCGAAAGAGGCGACCTTGACGTATCGCTTGCCAACAGTGACAGAAAGTCATCATACTTTACGCCGATTTATTCAAATACGGTGTCAATCAAAGAAGACACAGTATCGTCAGCTTCGCCTAAACCCGATACTTTCGGGAATTCTCCTGCAAGAGTTAAGAGCGCAGACGAGTATTTGAAGAAAAATAGTTCTGTTGTGTCCGAAAAAGAAGATTATATTGAAGACATTATTGAAGATAATAACGAAAATAATATAGAGCAAAACGTATATGAAAATGAAAATTTTTCCGATGAACAGCCTAATGAAAATATTATAAGCGAATACGGAACACAATATAGGTAGTTTCTAAATTGTATATTTTTTGATTCTCTTGTTACAATGTTGTAATTTTTGTATAAAAACGGTGTAATTTTTTAAGCGATATGTCGAATTTTTCTGATTTTACAAAATATTATTGAATTTTCAGTGCAAATGTGATAAATTTATATAGTAGTAGAGTGCGTATGCATGCATTTCAAAGTAGAAATGATATTTAAAATTTCCTGTGATTAACACGTTAGGAGGAATATAAAATGGGTTTCCAATTAGAAGAAGAGTATAACGGCAATTTGCCTGTTATCAAAGTAATCGGTGTCGGCGGCGGCGGCGGAAACGCTGTAAACCGCATGGTAAACAGTGGAGTAAAGTCCGTTGAGTTTATTGCCATTAATACCGATGACCATGTCTTGCAGACATCAAAAGCTAATCAAAAGATTCATATAGGCGAAAAGCTTACGCACGGCAAGGGAGCCGGTTCGCAGCCTGCAATCGGAGAGAAAGCAGCCATTGAAAACGCCGATGAAATAGCTGCGGCAATGAAAGATACCGACATGGTTTTTATAACTGCCGGTATGGGCGGAGGAACAGGCACAGGAGCTGCTCCTGTTGTTGCAAAGATTGCAAAAGAACTTGGCATACTTACGGTAGCTATTGTTACAAAGCCGTTTGCGTTTGAGGGCAAGCACCGCATGCAGCAAGCCGAAGCGGGAATCGAGGAACTGAGAGATCAGGTGGATTCGCTTGTAATAGTTCCGAACGAAAAGCTTAAAAATGTCAGCGAGCAGAGAATTACTCTTAAAAATGCCTTTGAGGTTGCAGACGATGTGCTCAGACAAGGCGTTCAGAGTATTTCGGACTTGATATTGATACCGGGACTTGTAAATTTGGACTTTGCCGATGTTACGGCAGTTATGGCTAACGCAGGACTTGCTCATATGGGAGTTGGATATGCTACGGGCAAAGATAAGGCTGTTGAAGCTGCTCAGGCTGCAATCAGTTCTCCGTTGCTTGAAACAACCATTCAAGGGGCAAAGGGACTTGTTGTAAATATTACCGCATCTCAGGATATCGGACTTGACGAGATAGATATGGCTTCTTCAATGATTACGCAGCAAGCTGATGAAGACGCAAATATTATTTGGGGAGCTGTTCTTGACGAAAACATGGAAGACGAAATCCGCGTTACCGTTATTGCGACGGGATTCGGAGATGAGGACAGAACTGCAAACCCTAAGCCGGCTGTGTCTGCAAGACGGTCAGCCGTTTCAAAAATGGAAGGCAGTCTTCTTTCCAAGCAGCCACAGCGCACAACGATAGAGGTTACAACGGCTCCGAAAGCAGCTCCGAAGGCTGCTGCTCCTGCGCCAGCTGCGCCTAAGAAATCAACAAGAACATCTGTCGATGATGACGATACATTCTTTGATATAATGCAGATATTCAGCAAAGATTAAAAAAATAAATTTGTCTGACGATATATCTTAATATGATTTATTGTCAGACAATCTTCTTTCTATAGTTAAAATTAACAAAAAAAAATTAAAAGTTAGTAAATGTTTTACCAAAATAAATTTTGTTATTTTATTGACTAAATTAAAAAATTGTGATATATTATTACTTGCGTGACTGCACAAGATATGCGATGAAGCGGGAGGTTGCGGCGAATGCGTCGGTTTTTTCCGTGGAGTATGTCCGATTTTAAACCGGGCGACAGAATTTATAGTCAGAATGAAATAACCCAGTACAGCCGTGTTGTGCCGTGTTTTCATTCGGTTTGTCTATGTCCCGGAAACCCGTGAGGTTTTCGGTTTTTATAATGTAGAAAAGCGAAACACCCGGAGCAGGGTACAGCGACAAACGACAAAAAATAATTGTCCCCGCCGAAAAATAAATATTTCAGGAGGCGATTACAGTGGCAGTCAAGGAAAAACTCAGGATAAGACTTAAGGGTTACGATCATCAGCTTGTTGATCAGTCGGCAGAAAGAATCGTAACAACAGCAAAGCGCACAGGCGCGCAGGTATCGGGACCGGTTCCGCTCCCGACAGAGAAGCAGGTTGTTACAATTCTCCGCGCCGTTCACAAGTACAAGGACAGCCGTGAGCAGTTCGAGATGAGAACTCACAAAAGACTTATCGATATTCTCAGACCGTCCAACAAGACAGTCGAAGCATTAATGAGCTTGGAACTCCCTGCCGGTGTTGAGATTGAGATCAAGCTTTGATGAACGTTCTTATCGCCGCCGCATAAGGCGGAGTGAAGAATTATTCGTGTCATCATTTGTGGTCAGATGATACTCAACCAACCGCACACGGGGTCAAGTTGGCGAAAGTCAACCAATAACTCTATAACAGGAGGCATTAAAATGCAGAAAGCAATTATCGGCAAGAAGATCGGTATGACGCAGATCTTCGATCAAACCGGTAAAGTCGTTCCGGTTACTGTTGTTGAAGCGGGTCCATGCGTTGTTTCAATGAAGAAAACAGTAGAAAACGACGGTTACGCAGCTGTTCAGCTTGGTTTTGGTGATCTCAAGAAGGTTAATAAGCCTATGGCAGGTCACTTCAAGAAGGCTAACGCAGCTCCGAAGAGAACTCTCAGAGAGTTCAGATTTGAAAACACCGATGCTTACGAGCTTGGTCAGGTTATCAAAGCTGATGTTTTTGCAGCAGGCGACAAAATCGACGTTACGGGCACAAGCAAAGGTAAAGGATATGCCGGCGTTATCAAGCGCTGGAACTTCCAGAGATTGAAGGAAACACACGGTTCGGGTCCGGTAGCCCGTCACGGCGGTTCAATGGGCGCATGTTCCACTCCTTCAAGAGTATGGAAAGGCAAAAAAATGGCAGGTCATTTGGGTACGGAAAAGGTTACGGTACAGAATCTTGCGGTTGTCAAGGTTGACGTTGAAAATAACCTTATCGCTATCAAGGGCGCTATCCCCGGTCCCAACGGCGGTACAGTAGTCCTCAAAGACTCCTGCAAGGCGTAAGGGAAGGAGGAATTTTGCATGCCAAACGTAGCAGTAGTAGATATGAACGGCACAAAGGTTGACGAAATCAATCTTGCTGATTCCATTTTCGGAATTGAACCAAACGCCGCAGTTATGCACGAATTAGTAGTAAATTATCTCGCTAATCAGCGTCAGGGCACACAGTCCGCATTGACAAGATCAGAAGTCAGAGGCGGCGGCAGAAAGCCTTGGAGACAGAAGGGTACGGGACACGCTCGTCAGGGTTCAATCAGAGCTCCTCAGTGGACAAAGGGCGGTATCGTATTTGCTCCGAAGCCAAGAGATTACAGCTACACAGTAAACAAGAAAGTAAGAAGACTGGCTATGAAGTCGGCGTTCTCTTCTAAAGCTCAGGATAACGACATTATCGTTATTGACAATATCACTCTTGACGAGTTCAAGACAAAGACAATCGTAAAGATGCTCTCTGCCGTTGGTTCGGAAAAGAAAGCTCTTATCGTTCTTCCGACAGTTGACAAGAAGGTTATCAAATCCGCAAGCAATATCCCCGGTGTTAAGACCGCGCAGGTTAACGAGCTTAACGTATACGATATGCTCAATGCCGACAAGCTTATCATCGTAAAGGATGCCGTTGCAAAAATCGAGGAGGTGTACGCATAATGGTTGCGCAGGATATTATTATTCGTCCGATTATCACGGAAAAGTCAATGCTCGGCGCCGCTGAGAAAAAGTACACATTCGAGGTTGCAAAGAAAGCCAACAAGATTGAAATCGCAAAGGCTGTTGAAGAAATCTTCGGCGTAAAAGTCGCTAAGGTTAACACCTTGAACGTAAGAGGCAAGCTTCGCCGTCAGGGCAGAAATCAGGGTTACACAAGATCATGGAAAAAGGCTTATGTAACGCTTACGCAGGACAGCAAAGAGATCGAGTTCTTTGAAGGCATGATGTAATTCCGGTTACAAGTTCAAGTCATCAATTTGCAGTCGGAAAACCCGCATGCAGACGGGTTGAACGTATGGGGCTTGCCATAGCCCCGCAAAGCCATCATGAGGAGTGTGAAACGATATGGCAATAAAAACATATAAGCCGACATCAAACGGACGCCGCAACATGTCGGTAACAGACTACTCGGTTCTTTCCAAGGCAGCTCCCGAGAAAAGTCTTCTTGAGCCGCTCAAGAAGCATTCCGGACGCAACAGCTACGGCAGAATCACAGTTCGCCACAAGGGCGGCGGAAACCGCAGAAAGTACCGCGTAATAGATTTTAAGCGTCAGAAATTCGACGTAGAGGCAACAGTAAAAACACTTGAGTATGACCCGAACCGTTCGGCTTTCATAGCTCTTATCGAGTATACGGACGGCGAGAAAGCATATATCATTGCTCCGCAGGGCGTAAAAGTAGGCGACAAGGTTGTTTCGGGACCCGAAGCTGATATCAAGCCGGGCAACGCGCTTCCGCTTACAAATATCCCTACGGGTACATTTATCCACAATGTAGAGCTTTATCCGGGCAGAGGCGCTCAGCTTGCGCGTTCGGCAGGCATTATGGCTCAGCTCATGGCAAAGGAAAACGGTATGGCATTGCTCAGACTTCCTTCGGGTGAGCTCAGAAATGTTCCGGCTTCCTGCATGG
>CACWIU010000010.1 GCA_902761025.1 uncultured Ruminococcus sp.
AACTTTTGGAAACCCTATATGTATATTTTAGCAACACATATTTATATTGTCAAGGAAAAAGTCAGCCTTGCGGCTGACGGGCAATTCATCCCTCCGCCTAAGAGGTGGGGGACTTCTTGCCCATTTAGGTTAAAAAACCTACTTGTTATAATATCACACCTGTTTTTTAGTGTCAAGTTTTTTGAGAAAACATAATATTTTATTAATAATCTGTTAATTATTCAAATCAAGCTTTAACTGCAGACTCTCTGCCTCTTCTCCCGACGGCAATGCTCCCAATGTCGGCAGTGTTTTTGAACGGTATCTTTTGGGATTTACAAATCGTCCCTCTTCATAACGCTCAATTTTCATCAAAACATGACCTTTCTTTATCCGCATTGCGGCAACGCCCTGAGTATTCCTCGTAGTTTTAAGCGGTATCGCGCCCGAATGCAGCAATAACATTCTTCCCGAAGTTGACGTCATTACAACATCGGTATCCTCTTCTATAAAAAGAATATCCGCAAGCGGCTGTTTATCACTGTACGCATTCGCCAATTTTTTTCTGTTAGTTTTTGTCGCATAGACATTCAGCGGAACTTTTGCAAGCTTTCCATTCTCAAAGCCAAATAAAATAAATCCCGAATAATCCTTAGTGACAATCATTGACATAGGAACTTCTTCCTCGTCCATTCCAAGTTTTGCCGCAACATATTCGCCTAATACGCTTGCCTTAGTATCGGGAAAATCAGCGGCTTTCGCTTTGTATACCTGACACTTATTTGTAAAAAATAACAAATCTGTCGTATTAGTAGATTCGCAGCTTTGATAAATTTCATCTCCTTCTTTGAGTTTCTGTTCACCGCCCATTCGCAGTGAAAGAGGAGTGATTTTTTTGAAATATCCCTCTTTTGTAAAATATAAATTTACAGGATAATCGGGAATTTCCGGAACTGTTTCCACTTCCTTTATTTCCTCGGGGTCTATCAAAGTTGTTACTCGGTCTTTGCCGTATTTCTTTGCTACATCTTTTAATTCCGAAACAATAATATTTTTAACCTTAGTCTTACTGCTTAAAATCGCCTGCAAATTTGCAATTTCTTTTTCAAGTTCCGAAATTTCATCAGTCCTTTTTAGAATATATTCTCTGTTCAAGTGACGCAGTTTGATTTCCGCAACGTATTCCGCCTGAATCTCATCTATTCCAAAGCCAACCATTAAGTTTGGAACAACTTCTGTTTCCTCTTCCGTTTCACGGACAATTCTGACTGCCTTGTCAATGTCAAGAAGAATTTTTTCCAGTCCTTTCAGCAAGTGAAGTTTGCTTTGCTTTTTATCTAAATCATAGGCTGTTCTTCTTCTGACACACTCTACTCTAAAGGCTATCCATTCTTCCAGCAGTTCCCGAACACCCATAACTCTCGGCACTCCTGCAATAAGAACATTGAAGTTGCAGGAAAAAGAATCTTCAAGAGGCGTCATCTTGTAAAGCTTTTGCATGAGCAGCTCATAATCTGCGTTACGCTTTAAGTCAACTGTAATTTTTAATCCGTCAATGCCCGTTTCGTCACGGACGTCTGATATTTCTTTAAGCTTTCCGGCTTTTGCAAGCTCAATTATTTTCTCAATAATCGCTTCGCTGGTAGTCGTAGGCGGTATGCTTAAAATATCAATGCAATTTGCCGATTGGTCATAACTGTAAGTTCCTCGAATTTTGAAACTTCCCCTGCCCGTGTCATAAATCTGACGCAATATTTTTGTGTCGTATATAATTTGACCTCCGCCAATAAAATCGGGAGCCGGAAGCGTTGTCATTACGTCATGATTTTTGTCTTTTATAAGCGCAATAGTTGTTTCGCAAAGCTCTCTCAAATTAAAAGAACAAATTGAACTTGCCATTCCTACCGCAATTCCCGTATTGGCGTTAACAAGTACGGACGGAAATGTCGCAGGAAGTAATGTCGGCTCTTTCAGCGTATTGTCATAGTTATCTACAAAATCAACCGTATCTTTATCAATGTCCTTAAACAGTTCATTGCAGATATCGTCAAGCTTTGCTTCGGTATATCTTGACGCTGCCCATGCCATGTCGCGGCTGTAAAATTTTCCGAAATTACCTTTGCTGTCTACATATGGGTGCAGCAATGCTTCGTAACCCCTGCTTAATCTTACCATTGTATCGTAAATCGCACTGTCGCCATGCGGATTTAATTTCATCGTCTGCCCCACAATATTTGCGGATTTTGTTCGTGTCGAACCCAAAAGCCCCATTTTATACATAGTATACAGCAGCTTGCGGTGCGACGGCTTAAATCCGTCTATTTCGGGAATAGCTCTTGACAAAATTACGCTCATGGCATAGGGCATATAATTTTCACGTATAGTACTTACAATTTCTTGATTTACAACTTCTCCGGCACCTTTTATAACGCCTTTTATTTTCGGTTGGGTTCGCACGCTTTTTTCTCGTTTTTTTCTTGCCATTTCTAACCTCTTCTCAAAATCAGCTTACATCAAGATTATCAATATAATCCGCTCCGTATTTTACAATATACTCTTTTCTTCCGCTGAGATTATCCCCCAGAAGTATATCAAATATTTCTGCCGTTTTTTCCGCATCGTCGGGCATAACCCTAATCAATCGGCGAGTGGCAGGATTCATTGTTGTAAGATTCATCATATCAGGCTCGTTTTCACCCAATCCCTTTGAACGCTGTACGGTAAATTTTTCTTTTCCGATTTCTTTAATGTACTCGTCTTTTTCCTGTTCCGTATAGGCAAAATAGACTTGCTTTTTAGTAGTGATTTCATACAATGGCGACTCGGCTATAAATACTTTGCCCTCTTTTATAAGAGTAGGCGTAAGCCTGTACAGCATTGTCAAAAGCAGCGTTCTGATTTGAAATCCGTCAACATCGGCATCGGTACACAATATAACTTTATTCCAACGCAGCATATTAATGTCAAACAGCGATAAATTTTTGTTTGACTTCGATTTCGCTTCAACTCCGCAGCCTAATACTTTAAGCAAATCAGTTATAATTTCACTTTTGAATATTTTGTCATAATCTGCCTTCAAACAGTTAAGAATTTTTCCTCTTATGGGCATAATGGCTTGAAAATCAGGGTCACGAGCCTGCTTACAAGCTCCTAAAGCCGAATCTCCCTCTACAATGAATAATTCTCTGATTGAAGTGTCTTTGCTGCGGCAGTCAACAAACTTTGCCACACGGCTTGTCATGTCCATGTTGCCCGACAATGTTTTTTTGATGTCCAGTCTTGTCTTCTCGGCTTTCTCACGGCTTCTTTTATTCACAAGAACTTGACCTGCAATTTTATCGGCTTCCAAGGGGTTTTCTATAAAATAAACTTCAAGCTGATGACGAAGAACTTCTACAAGAGCGTCCTGTATTCCTTTGTTATTAATGGCTTTTTTCGTCTGATTCTCGTATGAAGTTACGCTTGAAAATGAGGATATAACAATAACAAGACATTCTTCAACATCGTTAAATTTTATCTTGCTTTCGCTCTTATTATACTTTCCGTTCTGCTTTAAATAAGAGTCAATTTGATACACAAAAGCATTCTTAACAGCCGCTTCATGAGCTCCGCCATGCTCCAGCCAACTGGAATTATGATAAAATTCCTGTGCCTTTATTTTATTTGAAAAAGCCACTGCGATACTCATTTTGGCTTTGTACTCAGGCTTGTCGGCTCTATCGCGAACCATTCTTTCAGCCTGCCATGACTGAACCCCTGTCAAGCCGTCCTCGCCAATCATTTCCGTTACATGGTCAACTATGCCGTTGTTATATAAAAACTCTGTTGTTTCAAAGTTCTTTCCGTTTTGCAGACGAAAAATAAATTTTATGCCTGCGTTAACTATTGCTTGACGGCGAATTGTGTCAAGAAAATATTCCGCCGGTATTTCAATATCCGTGAACACGTCAAGGTCGGGTCGCCAGCGAATTTTTGTGCCTGTATCTTTTTTTTCATATGCCGTTTTCTTTAATCCCCCGACATTTTCACCCTTTTCAAATGACAGGGAATATCTTGTTCCGTCACGGCGAATATCAACTTCCATGTATTCCGACGAATACTGTGTCGAACATAATCCCAATCCGTTCAGCCCCAATGAATACTCGTAATTTTCGCCCTCGCTGTTATTATATTTTCCGCCTGCGTACAGTTCGCAGAAAACAAGTTCCCAGTTGTATTTCTCTTCATTGTTGTTATAATCTACGGGTATTCCTCTGCCATGGTCTTCTACTTCTATGGACAGGTCGGAATAGTAGGTTACTGTTATAGAACGCCCGTAGCCCTCTCTTGCCTCGTCTATCGAGTTTGACAGAATTTCAAAAAATGAGTGTTCGCACCCTTCCAGTCCGTCCGAACCAAATATAACAGCCGGACGCTTCCTTACTCTGTCCGCACCTTTCAAAGAAACGATACTTTCGTTGTCATATTCTTGTTTCTTTCTTACTGCCATTTGTATAATTCCTTTTCTATCTTTCAAATTTAATTTTAATTTTTTATAGTAAGCGACATAAATTTCTGTACTTTTGATGCTTTTGCTTGCGTACTTTTCCCCGCCGCCGGCGGGGAAAAGTACATAAATAAATGTCGTTTACTATAATTTTAATTTCCTTTTAGCTTATTGATTTTATCACGCAAAAATGCAGCGTGTTCAAATTCAAGAAGTCTTGCCGCAGCTTTCATTTCTCTTGTGAGCTGCTCTATAAGCTGCTTTTTCTCTTCCGCTGTCAGCCGTTTTTTAGATTTCTTGCCGTCATCGGCATGAGTTGAAATTTCAAGAACGTCGCTTACTTTTTTTATAATTGTTTTCGGCGTTATTCCATGCCGTTTGTTATACGCCATTTGAATTTCACGGCGGCGGGCTGTTTCTGTCAAGGCTTTTTCCATTGAGGGCGTAACGCTGTCTGCGTACATTATAACTTGACCCTCGCTGTTTCGCGCTGCGCGTCCGATTGTTTGAATTAAACTTCTGGAGCTTCTCAAAAAGCCCTCTTTATCAGCGTCAAGTATTGCAACAAGAGCAACTTCCGGTATGTCAAGACCCTCTCTCAGAAGATTTATTCCTACAAGAACATCAAAATCACCTAAACGAAGTCCTCTTATAATTTCCATACGCTCGACAGTGTCTATATCATGGTGCATATAACGTACTTTTATCCCCATTGTTTCAAAATATGACGTCAAATCTTCTGCCATTTTTTTAGTCAATGTTGTGACAAGAGTTCTGAAACCTTTTGCAGTTCGGACATTAATTTCTGAAATTAAGTCGTCAATCTGCCCCTCTGTCGGACGCACTGAAATTTCAGGGTCTAACAATCCCGTAGGACGAATTACCTGCTCTGCAATAACTTCGCTTTTCTCAAGCTCAAAATCTCCGGGAGTTGCCGACACAAACACCGCCTGATTTACTTTACCATAAAATTCTTCAAAATTCAATGGTCTGTTGTCAAAAGCTGACGGCAAACGGAAACCGTAGTCAATAAGATTTTGCTTTCTTGCATGGTCGCCGGCATACATTCCACGCACTTGGGGAAGCGTTACGTGCGATTCGTCCACAAACAAAAGAAAATCTTTCGGGAAATAATCAAGCAATGTATAAGGCATACTCCCTGCTTCACGTCCCGAAAGCACACGGGAATAATTTTCAATTCCCGAACAAAAGCCTATTTCAAGAAGTGATTCCATATCATATCTTGTTCTTTGTTCTATTCGCTGAGCTTCTAATAATTTGCCCTCGTTTCTGAATGTTTCCAGACGTTCTTCAAGTTCCGCTTCAATTTTTTTAACGGCTTGCTCCATTTGCTCTTTAGGAACTATATAATGTGACGCAGGATAAATAGCCGCATGACGCAAATGTGAAATTAAATCCCCTGTCAATGGATTAATTTCGCTTATTCTGTCAATTTCATCTCCGAAAAATTCCACTCGAATAATATTATCGCTGCTTGCTGCAGGAAATATTTCTACAATATCTCCACGGACACGGAATTTATTTCTTACAAAATTAATGTCATTTCGTTCATATTGCAGTTCTACAAGCTTTTTTAATAATGAATCTCTTGATTTTTCCATACCGGGACGAAGAGAAATTACCATATTTCTATAATCAATAGGATTTCCCAAACTGTAAATACATGATACGCTTGCAACGATAATTACATCTCGGCGTTCTGAAAGCGCAAGCGTTGCGCTGTGCCGCAGCTTGTCAATTTCGTCATTTATAGACGAATCTTTTTCAATATAAGTATCAGTCTGAGCAATATAAGCTTCCGGCTGATAATAGTCATAATATGAAACAAAATACTCAACGGCATTTTCAGGAAAAAATTCTTTAAATTCGCTGCACAGCTGAGCTGCCAAAGTCTTATTATGCGCCAGCACAAGCGTTGGTCTGTTAAGCTGCGCAATTACATTCGCCATTGTGAAAGTTTTGCCCGAACCTGTAACGCCTAACAATGTTTGCTCTTTATTACCGCTTTTTATGCTGTCAACAATAGCTTTTATTGCCTGTGGCTGGTCGCCTGTCGGCTTGTAATCAGACTTTAATTTAAAACAATTATCCGACATAATATCACTCCGATTATTATAAATTATAATTTTATAACTAAATTAAGAAAGCTTATCAAGTTGGAATAACAACTCAATAAGCTTTGTGGGCAACGCCCACCGGAATAAGCCTTCGGCTCGTTTTGAACAAAATTTTTATTATTAATAACATCATGTCAAAAATAATGTTGTTCAAACACTTCCCGTAAACATTAAACCCACGGTCGGGTCAATAATTATCGTAAAGAACAAACTCGCTTCACGTATTAAAAAATCACGTGTTTAAACTATATATGTGGACGCTTTGTATAAGTCCCATACACAGCATTAAAACTAAAAGAGATGTTCCGCCTGCGCTGAAAAAAGGCAGAGTCACTCCTACTACGGGGAGAAATCCTAATACCATGCCTATATTTACGGCAACTTGAGAGAGTATTAACGCAAATACCCCTATGCACAGATTTTGTCCAAATTCATCTCTCGCCGCCGCCGATTTGTAAAAAATTCTTAACAGCATAACGAGAAACAACAAAAGAATAAAACAACAGCCTATAAAGCCTAATTCTTCTCCGGCTACTGTAAATATAAAGTCATTTTCCTGTTCGGGGACAATCGCATATCCAACTCGCTGTCCCTTGAAAAGTCCTTGTCCCGTATATCCGCCTGCCGCTATCGAAAGCTTTCCTTGATACTGCTGCCAGCCGTATACGGTTTTTGCATTTTCGTCAAGATTAAGCAATACCAAAAAACGGTTTCTTTGGTCATCATTCAAAACACTCGTCCAAACAAACGGAGCAGACAGCGACAATGCTAAAATTCCTAAAAGATAATATCGGATTTGCACCCCACCGGCAAATGTCATAATTAAAAATATCAGTGCAAATATAAGTGCCGAACCGTCATCGCCCTGCAAATGTATGAGAAGTACAGGCACAGTTCCATGCAGTCCCAAAAGCATAACTTGAACAAATGATTTCATTCGGTCTTTCTTTACTAAATAACTGATATGTGCCGACAATGTAATAATAAAACAAATTTTCACCAGTTCCGAGGGCTGTAAAGAGTATCCACCGATATTTATCCATGCCATATCGTCCGTACCTTCAACACGTATTCCAAACAAAAATACCAACGCTATCAGTCCCATTCCTATAATGCCGGCTATCCACCAACACCGCTCAAGAAAACTGTAATCTATACAGGACAAAATCACTGCTCCGACTGCTCCTATAATTAAAGCCGCTGCCTGAATCCTTAAATAGTTGTATTCTCCTGCTCTCTGCATACTCGCAATCAACAGCAGACTTAACGCATTTAATCCTATTATAAGCAGCCAAAGGAATTTATCCGTATATGCAAGATAATCGGATATCTTTCCATAAACAAATTGGAAAAATTGCTTCATCGCATCATCTCCCTTATGATAACTATATCACTACAATTACTATAAGTCAAGAAAACTTTAATTTTCCCCGCTTTTTGAAACAAGCGGGGAAAATTTAACAACCTCTTATCATCTTTTTTAAAAAAGCGAAAAATAATCGCCCATTGCAAACGAATAAATTATACATTTTGTGACAGGCTTCTCCATGATTTGCTCAACCGCAAGCTTGTATAATTTTAATTGGGTCTTATATTTTTCTGCCAACTCTTCTTTGCTCCTGCAATAGTCCGTCTTATAATCAACTATTATTAATTCTCCGCCCTCTTCAAACAAACAGTCTACTGCTCCCTGCAAAATAATCGGCTCTTCACTGTATGGCGGCTCCAATGTTTCGTCTGCCATTCTCGCCGGAATGTCTACCGTAAATCTAAATTCCCTTTCCAAAAAGTCCGCTCTCAACATTCTTTCGGTAAGTTCGGAATGAAGAAATATATACGCATTTTTTCTATTAATGGACTTGCCCTGCTCCTCCGTCAAAAAGCCTTTGTCTGCCAACTGCGATATTTCTTTGTCAACAGATTTTCTCGCCCTCTCTAAGTCGCAATACTGTACAAATGCGTGCATTGCCGTTCCTCGCTCCGCTCCGGATAATCCCCCTTGCCGCATAAATGCCGGTACGCTCGTAATTAACGATACGTTGTCGCTTTCTGCTCTCGTCAATGCCGAGGCTGATACTTTAACGGGAACTTGCGTTAGCTTTTCATGTTCATACGTTCGTCTAAGACGACTGCCAAGTATATTTAAATACTCTTTCTTTGTACTTTCTGCTATTTCGAAAATTGTCTGCTCCGATACGTCTTCCTTTTTATCGCTGTCTTCTTCCGTTAAAGCTCCGTAATACTCGGGGAGATTTTCTATAATTTTAACGTCCCAGCCGCTTGTTTCGCCCTTGTAAATTTTTCCCGTATAATTGCCCTTTTGCCTGAGTTCGTAACCGTCGCGGTGTACCAGCAGACAATCTGCTATCCAATCGCAAAGACATTTTGCGCTGCTTACAGTATACGGCAATACCGCTTCATTATACGCAAATTTTTCTACAACTCCGCGAATGTACTTTTCTGTATCCTTTACACTGCCAACAAGTATAAGCCTTTCTTTTGCTCTCGTAAGCGCCACATATAATATTCGCAGTTCTTCCGACATTTCATTTTGCTTTATTCTTAAAGCAACGGCTTCTCTTGGCATAGTCGTATATCGACAATGACGAACATCGTCTTTTCTGCGAACTCCTAAGCCTAACTCATTATGCAAAAGCACGTCTGCTGTAGTATCTGTCCTGATTTTTCGGTTCAGATTCGCAACAAAACATATCGGAAATTCAAGCCCCTTTGATTTGTGTATTGTCATTATTCTTACTGCGTCGCTGTACGCTTGAGTTCCTCTGTCTGCCGCCGCCAAATCTTTGCTGTTTTCTCTCAGCCTGTCCATGAATTTTATAAATCCGCTTACTCCTTTGTATCCGTTGCTCTCATAACTCTTTGCATAATGTATTATCAAACGCAGATTGTTTTTTCTGAAATCTCCGTCTTTATCTGCCGATACTATTTCAGGATAAGACGTTTCATTGTACAAAATATTTAAAAACTTGTCGGAAGTTACTTCCGAGGCAATTTTTCTCCATTTCGAAAGCTTTTCCGTAAAATTGAGCGTCTTTTCATTGCCTGCCGCATTTTCCGCAAGAATCAAAGAATAAAGACTGCCTTTCGGATATTTCGCTCTGTATTCCGCAAGCTCATCAGCGGTAAATCCGAAAATTGGACTTAAAAGAACCGCCGCAAGCGGTATATCCCGCACAGGATTGTCAATAACTCTCAAAAGCGACAAAACAACTTGTACTTCGTGCTGTGAGAAAAAGCTGTCGCTTGTTTCACTGACAGCAGGAATACCCATTTTTAATAGTTCTTCGGTGAAAACTAAAGCATGATTTTTTACGCTGCGTATCAGTATGCAAAAATCTCCGTAAGAGGCTTTTCTTTTCTCTCCCTTGGAAGTAACTTCGAAAGTTGACATAATGCGGCGAATTTGTGTTCCAATATAACGGGCTTCTTCCGTATCGCTGTCTTCCGACGGCGAGCCGTTCAGCTCCAACAAATGAAAAGATACCGCATTTCCGTTGTCTTCGTCATATGACGCTCCGGCTTTCAGCGTTTCTTCGTCCGTATAGTCGATATCTCCAACGCTCCTTGACATTAAATTCTTGAATACAAAATTAACTCCCTCTGTTATGCCCTCTCGGCTTCGAAAGTTTCTGTCAAGAATAATTTTTGCAGGATAATTGTCTTTTTCACGGTCATAAAGACAATATCTGTCTTTTCGGCTTATGAATATTTCGGGCATTGCCTGCCGAAAACGATAAATGCTTTGTTTGACATCTCCTACTACAAAAAGCTTTTTGTCATTGTCGCTGACCGCCTGAAAAATTGTGTCCTGAATGTTATTTGCGTCCTGATACTCGTCAACCATTACAAAGTCATATCGAGATGATATTTCTTTTGCTATCTCTGTGAAAATTATTCCGTCTTCGGTATTTTCAGCCAAAAGCCTTAATGCCCAATGCTCTAAGTCCGAATAATCCGCAAGAGAACGCTCCGCTTTCATGCGCGCGTATTCATCTCCGAACTCCTCCATAATTTCAAACAGCTTTGATACAATCGGAGCTAAATTGGCTATATCGTCCATGCACTGCTCGTTATTTCTTACAAAAAGACTTTGCATATCTTTAATTGTGCCTTTAATATTATCACGGTAATTTGCAATGGCAATCTTTGTTTCATCTTCTTTAAAACCCTTGGGAGTGGTTAAGTTTTTAGGCTTATAACCGTTCAGATGACTTACAATTCCGTTCCAGTTTCCGCTGTCAAGCAATTCTGCCAAATGCTTGATATAAAGAGCGTCGTCCCGAATTGCATCGCCAAAAGAAGAATCACGCAGTTTTTCAACTCTGTCCATTAAGGATATGTTCATATCGCTGAGAGTGCGTATATAAACTGTCATCATTTTTGAACGCTCTATTATATGAAGTCCCCACTCCGTTTCATTAGCCTGTTTGGCAACGTCATACATTGCCGATTTTTCTTTTACCCATTTTTCGGGGAATGGGTTGGAACGAAGAAATTCGTAAAGTTTAAGAACAATTTCCTGTAAAATAGTATCATCTCTTGTACTTGAAAATACTTCAACCGTGTTTTCAAATACGGAATCTTTTTCGCTGTATTTTCTTTCAAGAACAGACTGCATTGCAAGACTTTTCAAAAGTTCCAGCTCTTTTTCTTCGCCTATCCTAAAATCATTAGGGATATTTATTACGTGAAAGTATTCTTTTGCAATATCGCTGCAAAAGCTGTGTATTGTACTTATTTTTGCTCTGCTCAAAAGAAGCTGCTGTCTGTGAAGCAGCTCGCTGAAAGGATTTTCTTCCAAAAGCTCTTCAATTCTTGCCGCAATTCGCTCTTTCATTTCTCCTGCCGCCGCTTTTGTGTATGTAACCACAAGCAATCTGTCCGCATCAATAGGACAGCCGCTGTCGGTAATCAGTTCTATAACACGCTCTACAAGCACAGCGGTTTTTCCCGAACCTGCCGCAGCAGATACAAGAACTGTTCCGCCCGTTGCGTAAATTGCATCTCTTTGACTGTCTGTCCATTTTACGCTTCCCATTTGCTATTCCCCCTCTCCTGTTTTTTCACGATTAATTTGCTCAAATACTTCTTCATTGTCAAAGCTTTTTACTTCACGCTTTTCGTCGCCCTCTCGATAACCGCATATATCGCCGAATATGCACCATTCGCATGAATTATATGCTCCCTCTATGGGAATTGATTCAATACTGCCGTCATCAAGCAGTTCGCTCATTTTTTTGATTTGCTCCGCTACTTTATCAAAAATTATGTTTAACTGAGTGTTGCTTATAAGAGCGTCTTTACATTTTTTAGAAATATCTCCTTTTTTAGTAAAAGCCAACGGAAGATATTTGAAATTTCCGTCAACAGGTTCTTCCATGCCGTGCATAACATGACTTTCATTCAAAATTAATCCGTTCATTTTAAGCTTCTTGTCATGCTCCGATTTTACGTCTTGGTCACTGGCTGAGGGGTCAACCGTAACGCTCTTATAATCGGACGGCATATACAAAATGCCCGCAGGACTTATCTTATCTCCGTATCGCTTTGAGCCGTTTTGACATATGGCAGATAAGTAAATCAGCATTTGCATATTTATTCCGTACAGAACATCGGACAGCTTGAACTTTTTTTGACCCGTTTTGTAGTCTATAATCCTGACATAGTCATTTTGTTCTGTTTTCATCAAGTCTACTCTGTCAACAGAACCTATAATCTCTACATTGTTTCCGTGAGAATCTTTAACGCAATAGGCTTTTATGCCCTCTTGACTGCCTATTTTTAACTCAAAATCAACGGGTCGGAACTCTGATTGCGAAAGCTCCTCTTTTAAATGCTGCATAAGCCGTTCTATACTGCCTTTCATTCTGTAATAGCTGTACAAAACACGGTCTGTCTTTTCGTCCTTGCCTCCCATTACTTCTTCCATGTACTGCTCTAAAAGCGTATCAAGAAGTTTTGACAATTCTTCGTCGGAAAGCCATTCGTAATTTTTCTCACGATATTCGGCGAGTACGTTTTCCAACAGAAAATGAACCAAATTTCCAAACTCCAACGTGCCTATTTCGGCTTTTCGGCGTTCTTTTAACTTTAACCCATACTGACAGAAATACTGGAAACGGCACATGTAGAATTTTTCTATCTGACTTGAAGAAAGACGCTTATCACTGCCGAAAATTGCCGCAGAAAGATTCTTGTTATTTATTTTAAACGGCTTTCGCTCCACGGTCTTTTTTATTGCGGAAATTCTGCCGCTGTATTCGGGCTTTTTTTCAAAATATTCTTTTAAGGCTTTGCTCAAAGCGTCATTTTTACTGTACCGCTCCGCACAGTATGCAAACGCACTTTTTTCGCTTTGGATACGCTCTATAACGGGTATAGCCGATATTATTTCTTTTTGTACATTCGGAAAAGTTTTAAATATTTCAGATACGATACTTGAAGAATAAAGCTCCTCTCCCTGATAATTGGCTGTCGGATATGTTACGGCAAGCTTTTTCCGAGGGGCTGAAACAGCGTTGTAAACAAAGAATTTTTCCTGCAAAAACAGCTCCGCCGCCGCATCGTATACAGGCAGTTCCATTGTGATAAGTCTTCTTCGCTCATTATCGTTAAACATTCCGCTCGAAACAGGGTCATGCGGAAATTTGCCCTTAACCGCTCCTATAATAAATACTGCATACGGCGAATCAAGTCTGATACTGTCTGCCGTTCCGACTGTCACTTGGTCAAGCGTTCGGGGAATTTCCGAAAGTTCATGAGTGCAAATCATCATTTTTAAAAGCTCATAATAACGCTTAACTGTAACACGTCTGCCGCCTAACGCAAGAACCATTTTATTCAGAATGTCCATAAGCAAATTCCACAAGCGAACTTCTTCGCTTGAAAATTCCTCAAGTATTCCGCTTGACAATTCTTCGTCTAACTGTTCGGGGACGTTGTATTCTATCAAAAGCTCGTACAATGCCGCTGAAATTTGTTTTGCGTCCGCACCGTCAAGCTTTTCGGAAAAATTAATCAAGGGTGCAATCAGTTTTTCGCGAATGCCGTTAAGTTCTTCAAGACGTTCCTCTAAATCATCAGATATTCTGTCCGTATAGCCGTCGGGATTCAATTCAAAAGGCTTAGCGAATTGACGTCCTTTGAGATTCCATGTATAAGCATAATTTTCAAGAATCGCCGTTTCATATTCGTTAAGTCCGGCAAGTCCGCTTTTGGCAATGGAAAATAATTTTTCGCTGTCATTGGGCGTCAAGACATATTCCAATGCCGAAAGAACCATAAGCATTAAAGGTTTATTGTCAACCGCTTCCGGCTTTGACATAAAGTAAGGTATATTATGGCTTTCAAATGCTGCGTCCAATATTCCCCTATATTCCATACTGTCACGGCAAATTACAGCAATTTCGTTATAACGGCATTTGCCGTTTAGGGCAAGACCGTTTATTTGCTCCGCTATGTATTCGCATTCCTCAAAAATATCTCTTGCTTCCGCAATTTTTATATCTTTCAAAATTGGCTCGTTTTCGGTTTTTTCCGGCTTGCTCAAGCGGTAAAGCGACGATTCCAGCTTATATAATTCTTCGCTTTGCATGCGGTGGTTTTCACGCAGTCTGACGGGCGAGGCTGTTCGCAAACCCATTGCTGCGGCATTGCGTAAAATTCTTTTTTTGGTGCGGTTTACAGTGAAAAACAATTCGTCTTCCTTATCGCAGTCTTTACAAAGAGTAATATATACGTCTTCCGACTGCTGCATTATTAAATTTAAAATTTTTTGCTCCTGAGCCGTAAATCCGCTGAAATCATCAACCGCTACGGTATAGCCTTTAAAAAAATCCGACTCTGCCAAACGCTTTTCCAGACGAAGTCCGTTGTCAAGAGGGTCTATATAACTTTGTGCAATATGTGCATTGTACACATCTGTAATTAAAGATATTTCAGAAAGCTTTTCGGAAAGCTCCGTTCCCTCGGTTTGACTTGCAATGTTACGCAAGTCTTCCGTTGAAATGCCGCAAGTTTTAAATTCTTTTACGGCACTGAGCATTAATTCTGTAAACTGCGGCTTTAAAGCCTGTTTCTTGTAAACGCTAAGCTGTTCCGCACAGTCTTCAAGAGCCATAGACATAAGCACTCTGCGGACGCCGTCATCAATCGGCGTTCCTGAAATCATTCCCGTTTCATACATCACCATATCATAAAGACGAGTAAACGACATAACACGTATATATCGTGACAGCTTAGGTCCTATCATATGCAGAAAGTTCGTTTCACTTCCAAACGAACTTTGTTCGGGCATAAGATACATGAGCTTCCGATTGCCTTGTTTTGCAAGATTACCGAGCAATTCTGTTACATACTTAGTTTTTCCCGTTCCGCTTCTGCCCTCTATAAAATGAATCATTCTATCACTTCCTTGTCTGATTTTTTAATCAAATTTTGGTATATTTCATAAATTTTAAATTTATATTCATATTTTTTGTTTTGAATAATATTTATTTGAGTATCGTTCAAAACATCGGAAATTTCCGTTTGATTTTCGCCGCCTGCCTCCGCCGCTCCTATACAAATAGGCGGAAACATAACGCACCACCAATTATGCCCATTTCCGCTGCCTATTGTAATGCGAACCGCGTCATAATCGCCCGCCGGCATAGTAATGTTATTGTACACCCTGTTTGTGAAGTACATATTAACAAATTCGCCTTTAACGGGATAATTATATCCTTGTCGGTAAACTTCTTTCTGAGCGGCAGAAATTATTTCGGGTAATTTTTGGTGAAGTATTTGCTCCGCCTCTTCTTTTGTTTTTACATCGTCATAAATACCGCGGCAATAATCTCGAACGGTATCACGCACGCATAATTTTAAATCTTGGTCTTCTTTGCTGTCTGAATTTGCCAAAATATGCAGACGAACAACTTTATTTGAAATCTCTTTTGACTGAGCGTCAAACGCGGTCATCGAAACAGCCATGCAAATAACAAATCCGCACAAAACAGACTTGAAAATTAAACGTCCCAATTTTGAAAAAATGCTTTTGTTAAGAATTTTCTTTATTGTATACGCTGTCATAATCATATTGCCTTTCTTTATTTTTTGTAATATGATTATGGGAATTAAATACAAAGTTTATTCGCAAACATTACAAAAGCTTTTTGAGATTTTCAATAGTTTCTTTGATAAATGCCTTAAATTCTTCCTGAGATAATATCAAATTCTTTTCTTCAAGATATTTTATAGAATTAACTACAGTATTGAAAATACTTGTTTCTTTTATGTTTATCTGCCGCAAATTATCTTTGCTGATATGTCGGAAAAAGACAAATTTTTCAGTTGGAGCATAGTAAATCTGAACATTTTCGGGCATAAGCAAATCTTTTCTCAAAACGTAATATTTACATTTCTCTTTTTCGCACAAAATCAATACTCGCTCCAATATAACAATCCTTTCCGAAATTGTAAGAGGTCTGTAATATTCTTCGGGAAATTCGTCTATTCTGCCTTTTTCGGCAAATTTTCGTATTCCGTTCTTTGTGCAGCAAGTGATAATACAATCTACAATAGCATTATCGTCAAGCATTTCCAAACCGTTCCAATCGCCGTATCTGTAAAAAATTTCTTTAACAAAAGATTCTTTTTCGGGATAATCGAAAATCGCTTCGTTCAAAATTTTTTGGTCAAAACACTGAGCAAGGCATGGCTGATTAAATATTGTTCCGATTTCTTTTATCATTAACTCTCTGTTCATTTGCTCAATATTGGCAGCATAATTTCCCTTTTCCAATAAAGTAAAACAAGTTTTTTTAAAATACTCAAAACGTTCTGTCAAGTTTCTTACAAATTTAAAATTTGCAGAAAAAAATCCCTCCTGCATATCATAATCAAACAACAGCAGTCCGTTATCTGTTAAAATTAAATTCGGAAAAAGCGTTTGTTTATTAATATGACTGTCAATATTATCATAATGGTAGTAAACATTATAACTTTTTAAATTAAACGAATGAGGAAGAACATATTTTAGAATGTCAAGATTTATATAACACTTTTCCAGTGTCTTTTCAAAACAAACAATCTGTTCTACGGCAACATCTTTGTCGCCTAAAATAGGCAGCAGCAAGTTTTGAATTTCTGCGTAAGTAGGCTGCATGAGAAGCATTATTCTGTTATCTTTGCAGTTTTCCAACAGCCGCATAGCATATGTTACTATTGAATGACTTGATTTAAGCGGCACAAACTCATCACTTTCACTAAAAGCTTGCGAAAAGTATTCTTCGTCCAAGCCAATATGCGGATTATTAAGATAATCAGCATTGTTAAGCGTTTTTATTAAAGCGTGCATATATAGGTAACTGTTTACAACATCATCTCCAAAATATGCTCTGTCATAGGCTTCCAAAAACTCGCTGCGTTCTTCGGAGTTCATACACATTGCGTCTGCAAGAGATTGCACAATCGCAAGCTTTTGAGGAACCCTCTCGCCCGTTATATAACGATAAAGCACAGACCTGTTAATGCCCGCCGCTTGAGCAAGTTTTGGTATGGAAAGATGATAAGTTTTAACATAATTATGGAAATACTCCGAAAAATTCATAACGACCACCTTGATAAATTCTTTAAAAGAATATTAGACTAATACTATTTTTTTACTATTATCACCATGTTGTCACAATAGTTACTATATTATAACCGCATTACCGCCAATATTAATTCTAATTTAGAATTATGTTTGTATATTTTTAAAAATTTATAGAATGTTGTCGATTTTGATACCAGTAAAAATTTGCTTTTTAAAGTTGTATTATTAAAAACAGTGATGTATAATATGATTAACAGATACTTCAAGTTTAGATTTGAGTTTTTCTTCCCTTATTTCATAAATGTACAAAGTGAAAAACCGCACATTTGGATATTCCAAGTAGGCGGTTTTTCACTTTGCTTTTTTTAATAAAAAATTTAAATCTTTAACCGCAATATTTTTCATGAATACTTTGACATATTGCCTTAAAGATGATATAATTTAACCAAATCATTTTATTTAATTTAGGAGAATGCTTTATGAATATATCTGTATTAGGCTGCGGACGCTGGGGAGCGTGCATTGCATGGTATCTTAACAAAATCGGACACAACGTCATGACATGGGGACTGCATGACGCTCCGCAGTTTATCGAACTGCAAACTACTCGTTCAAACGGAATGCTAACTTATCCCGATTCTCTTGCAATTTCATCGGATTTGGAAGAGGCAATTTCACGCGCGGAAATTCTCGTTATCTCTATCAGCAGTCAGGCTCTTCGTTCTTTTTTGTCAGACGTAAAAAAACATGACTTGACAGGCAAAAGCTTTGTGCTTTGTATGAAAGGAATCGAAGAATCCACAGGCTGCCGCTTGACACAAGTTGTTAACGACGTTCTTGGAGATGTTCCCGCTGCCGTTTGGGTAGGTCCCGGACATCCGCAAAATTTTGTAAATGGTATTCCAAACTGTATGGTTATCGACAGCAATAACGAACCCCTTAAAAGAAAGCTTGTCGGCGAATTTTCAAGCGAACTGATACGTTTTTACTTCGGTTCGGACTTAATCGGAAGCGAAGTAGGGGCAGCGGCAAAGAATGTTATCGGAATTGCCGCCGGAATGCTTGACGGACTGGGTTACGGCTGCTTGAAAGGTGCTTTGATGAGCAGAGGCACTCACGAAGTCGGAAAGCTCATTAAAGCTATGGGCGGAAACGAACTTTCGGCTTACGGTCTTTGCCATTTGGGCGACTACGAGGCAACCCTTTTCTCAAAGTTCAGTCAGAACAGAATGTTCGGCGAAACATTTGTCAAAGGCGAAAGCTATACCAAACTCGCCGAGGGTGTCGCTACGTGCCGAGCTATGGTAACTCTTGCCGAAAAATATAATGTTGATATGCCTATTGTAAACGGTGTGAATAATATTTTACAGCATAAAATTGACGTTGAAGAACAGCTGAAAGCCTTTTTCCTCAGAAGTATCAAAGAAGAATTTTAAATAATTTAAATATTTTGAGAGGTTGTTTAAACAAAAATGAAACTAAAATCAAAGCCGCAGCAGCTGATTTCTGCTTTTATCGCAGCATTGTTGTTAATTCTGAGCGGCTGCCTTTACATAGAAGAAAGTGACGGCGGTTTCGATGACGAACTGTTTGACGGTCCGTATGAAATTGTAAAAATAGTGGACGGCGATACGATTAAACTAAATATTGACGGTCAAAAAACTTCCGTTCGTCTTATCGGCATTGATACTCCCGAATCCGTTCACCCCGACAAAAGCAAAAATGTTCCCGAGGGTAAACTTGCCTCTGACCACACAAAAGAACTGCTTGAAAATATGACTTCCGTTTATATTGAATATGGCGAAGAATCGCACGACCGCTACGGCAGAGTTCTTGCTTACGTTTATCTTGATAAAAACACTATGCTTAACGCTAAAATTTTAGAAGACGGATATGCTAAAGTTTTAACAATTAAACCTAATAACAAATATGAAGACTATTTCTTGCAGTTGGAAGAAGAAGCTCGTCAAAATGACGCCGGTCTTTGGTCAACAGGCGTCTTTGACGAATAAAATAATTAAAAAGGAGATGTTATCTATAATGCAGCTAACGGTTAGAACTGCCGCAAAAGTGAATTTAACACTGGACGTTATGGGCAGACGAAAAGACGGTTTTCACAATATACGTTCAGTTATGCAGTCCATTGGACTTTTTGACCATATTACGCTTACGGAAACTTCGTCGGAAAACGTCACTATAAGCTGCAATGTTCCGGAAGTGCCCTGTAATCAGCGTAATATCGCTTCTCGCTGCGCTTATTTGTTTTTTAATACCCTTGGAAAACAAGTTGACGGTCTGCATATTAATATAGAAAAAAAAATACCGATTCAGGCGGGCTTAGCCGGAGGAAGCGCTGACGGAGCCGCTGTTCTTGTCGGTTTGAACGAAATGTTTCATCACCCTTTTTCTGCGGACGAGTTAAAAAAAATAGGCGGCAATGTCGGAGCGGATATTCCGTTTTGTCTTCACGGCGGCACTGCGTTGGCTGAGGGTACGGGAACAAAGCTTACTTCGCTGCGTAATATTCCTGCCTGCTCATTCGTGCTTGTAAAACCGCCTATCGGAATTTCAACTGCCGAAGCTTATCAGTCCGTTGACACAAGCAAAAATATTCCAAACGGAAATACGGACGAAATGATTTACGTTATTGATAATTTGGAAAAAATCGGAAAAAATCTCAGCAATACTTTTGAATATACGCTCAATATTCAGGAACTTCTTGATATTAAAATTGATTTGGCTCAATCCAAGGGCTGTGTGGGCGCCTGCATGACCGGAAGCGGCTCGACTGTTTTCGGAATTTTCCCGAAAAGAGAAAAAGCTGAAATCTGCGCAGAAGCTTTTAAGAAAAAATACAATCAGGTTTTTGTAGCCGATTCTGTTGAATATAGTACATATGTGCTTGGCTAAGGGCAAAGCCTGTTAAAGTTTTTTGTCCAACTTTTTTCAAAAAAGTTGTCAATATATTGCTCAAAAAAAATGCCGTATCACGGCATTTTTTTATTTTATATTATTTAAATAATTATTCCGTTGCAATGGTCTATTTCATGCTGAATTATTTGAGCAGCCATATCTTTATATTCTCTCTTTTGCTTTACGAAATTAATATCCTCAAATTCCACCTCAATTTTTTTGTAACGAGTTATTTTTCTCGTGCCTTCCAGTGACAAACAGCCTTCTTCAGTTTCATATGGTTTGAGTTTTTTAGTAATCTTTGGATTCACCATTACCATATCCAAAACCCCCATACTGACAATAATAATATTTTTTCTTACGCCTATCATATTTGCGGCAAGACCAACGCAAGTATCTCTGTGAGCAGCAAGCGTATCCTGTAAATCTGTAATAACTTGTCTGTCTGCCGGCGTTGCTTTTTCACTCTTTAGGCTCAAAAACATAACGTCTTTTACAATGGGTTTAATCATTTTAAATTCTCCCTATTAGCATTCATTTTGATATTGTAATTCAATAATACCGTATGAAGAAAAATATAATGTTCTTCATACGGTAATTTTTAAGTCTTTAATAAAAGAGTTGTAGATTCATTGGAAACGGTAACAATGCCGCCCTCTGTAGGAAAACTTTTTATTGTTTCATCAGGAAGCTCAACTTTGCATTCGCAGGGTTTTACCGTAGTAATAAAAGGTATATGACCGGCAAGTATTGCCAAATCTCCCTCTATTCCCCTCAATGTCAGCTTCACTGCCTCGCCTTTGAATTTATTTCCGTCAGGTCCCGAAATTGTTAAATTGAACGTATTCATGACTGCGCCTTCTTTGCTTTTTCGATTACTTCGTCAATCGTGCCTGCAAACAAGAACGCCGATTCCGGCACATCGTCATGTTTTCCGTCAATTATTTCCTCAAAACCTCTGATTGTTTCCGCAAGCGGTACGTATACGCCCGTTATGCCTGTGAATTTCTCCGATACGTGGAAAGGCTGCGACAAGAAACGCTGAATTTTTCTTGCTCTTTGAACAAGAAGCTTATCTTCGTCGGAAAGTTCGTCCATTCCCATAATCGCAATGATATCCATAAGTTCCTTGTATCTCTGCAAAATTCGCTGTACCTCTCTTGCAACTCTGTAATGCTTTTTGCCGAGAATGTCGGGATTTAAAATACGGCTTGTCGATTCAAGCGGGTCTACTGCCGGATAAATTCCCTGAGAGGCTATTCCTCTTGACAATACCGTTGTAGCGTCCAAGTGTGCAAATGTCGTTGCCGGAGCAGGGTCTGTCAAGTCGTCTGCCGGAACATACACCGCTTGCACAGATGTAATAGAACCTTTCTTTGTAGATGTGATTCTCTCCTGCAACGCTCCCATTTCATTCGCAAGTGTCGGCTGATATCCTACTGCCGACGGCATTCTGCCCAGCAATGCGGATACTTCGCTTCCGGCTTGTGTAAATCTGTAAATATTGTCTACAAACAAAAGTACGTCCTGTCCCTCTTCGTCACGGAAATACTCAGCCATAGTCAAGCCCGAAAGAGCTACTCTCATTCTTGCTCCCGGCGGCTCGTTCATCTGACCGTATACAAGTGCAGTATTGCCAAGTACGCCCGATTCTTTCATTTCGTTGTAAAGGTCGTTTCCCTCTCTGGTTCTCTCGCCAACTCCCGTGAATACGGAAATACCGCCGTGCTGTTTTGCTATATTGTTGATAAGCTCCATAATCAATACGGTCTTGCCAACGCCTGCTCCGCCAAACAAACCGATTTTTCCGCCCTTTGAATACGGACATATTAAGTCTATTACTTTTATTCCTGTTTCAAGTATTTCTGTCGAAGTAGAAAGCTCCTCATAACCCGGAGCAGCTCGATGTATATTCCAACGCTCGCAGTCTTTAGGATTTTCGCCGTTATCAACAGTATCTCCAAGAACATTGAATATTCTGCCCAATGTTTCCTTACCTACCGGCACGCTGATTGCTTTTCCCGTATCGGTTACAACTGTGCCTCTCTTTAAACCGTCCGTTGAAGACATTGCAATACACCTTACAGTACTGTCGCCTATATGCTGAGCAACTTCGACTGTTAATGTCTTGTCTTTTCTTATTGGTATCGTAAGAGCGTTATAGATAGAGGGCAAATGTCCCTCGTCAAAACGCACGTCAACAACAGGTCCCATGACCTGAGCAACAGTGCCTTTTTTTGCTTTTTCCAACGCTTTCTCACTCCTTTAATTAATATGTTATATATTATATTTTGTTTATTCGCCGCTGCCGGCAACAATTTCTGTAATTTCCTGAGTAATTGCTCCCTGCCTTGCCCGGTTATAATCAAGCTGCAATCCGTCAATCATTGTCTGAGCATTCTTTCCTGCCGAATCCATTGCCATTCTTCTTGCGGCAACTTCGCTCGCATAGCTTTCACGAACATAACCGATTATTTTTCCGCTTACGTATGTCGGAACTGCCTCGTTCAAAATAGTAAGCTCGTCAGGCTCGAATATTACGCCGACATTTTTTGTTTTAGTATCGGCTTTAAGCGGCAGTATCCAAGATATTCTTGCTTCCTGAGTCATTATTGACACGTATTTTGTCGAAATAACTCCTAAGCGTGAAAATTTGCCCTCGGCAAAATCTTTGCACAATTCGGCAGAAAGCTTTGCTCCGTCTTCCGCTGAGAATTTTTCCGCCGAAGAATATCCGTTTCCGTAACGCTCGCAAGCTCGCTTTCCGATAGGTATAAACTCCGCTCCCTCGTACTCACGGGCAAGACGAAAAACATTTGCGTTATAACCGCCTGCCAAACCTCTGTCACCTGCAATTATAATAATACGGGTCTTTTCGCTGTCATTATCTTTGATATACGGACTTTTTTTACACTCATGACAAGATGTAAGCAAATTGACTATTTCCGAAACGGCTTTCGAATACTGACGGCTTTTATACATTACTTCCGACGCTCCTCTGATTTTGGAAGACGCCACAAGCCCCATTGCTTTTGTCAAATGAAGAGTTGAGTCAACGCTTCTGATTCTTGTGCGAAGCGCTTTTGTATCTGCTCCCACAAAATCACCTCTTCATTTCTTCGAGAGTTTCTTTCAGTGATTCAATGTCACTGTCGTCAAAATATCCGTCCTGAATACGCTGCAAAAACTCTTTGTTTTCGTTTTTCAGCTTTTCATAAAGCTGCTCTTCATATTCATGAACCTTATCTACAGGCACATCGTTCAAATAGCCGTTTATAACAGCGTATACAATGGCTACTTGACAACCGACATGGACAGGAGAATTTCTGCCTTGTTTAAGAACTTCAACTATTCTTTCGCCAAGCGCAAGACGATTTTTTGTGTCGGCGTCAAGGTCGCTTCCGAACTGTGCGAATGCCTGTAATTCTCTATACTGAGAATACAAAAGCTTTAACTCACCGGATACTTTTTTCATGCCTTTCAACTGTGCCGAACCGCCTACGCGGCTTACGGAAATACCCGGGTTTATTGCGGGCATTATGCCTGAATGGAACAACTCTGTTTCCAAGAAAATTTGTCCGTCTGTAATGGAAATTACATTGGTGGGAATATATGCCGAAACATCGCCTGCCTGTGTTTCGATAATCGGTAATGCTGTAATCGAACCGCCGCCGTATTCCGGAGCTACGCATGCCGCTCTTTCAAGCAGTCGTGAATGAAGATAAAAGACATCTCCCGGATATGCCTCACGTCCCGGCGGTCTGCGGATAAGCAGCGACAATGCTCTGTACGCTACTGCGTGCTTGCTCAAATCATCGTAAATAATTAGTACGTCTTTGCCCTGCTCTCTGAAATACTCTGCCATTGCGCAGCCTGTGTAAGGGGCAATGTATTGTATAGGAGCGCTCTCTGCTGCTGATGCGGATACTATAATTGTGTAGTCCATTGCGCCTGCTCGGCTAAGCTCGTTTGCAAGCTGAACAACCGAACTTGCTTTCTGTCCGATAGCAACGTAAATACACAATACGTCGGAATCCTTTTGATTTATAATTGTGTCAATGGCAATTTCTGTTTTTCCCGTTTGACGGTCGCCAATGATTAATTCTCTTTGACCTCTGCCTATCGGAATCATGCTGTCGATAGCTTTTATGCCCGTCTGCATTGGCTGAGAGATACTTTTTCTTTCGATAATGCCCGGGGCTTCCGATTCAATGGGGCGAGTTTGCGCGCAATCGGCAGGACCTTTTCCGTCAATCGGCTCTCCCAGCGCGTTTACCACTCTTCCGAGAAGAGCTTCTCCGACAGGTACGGACAAAACTCGTCCTGTGCGGCGTACAGTTGTACCCTCTCTGATGTTATTGCTGTCGGAAAGAATAGCTACCGATACAGTTTCATTTTCAAGATTTTGCGCCATGCCGTATGAGCCGTCCTCAAATTCGAGAAGCTCACTTGACATACATTCTCTAAGACCGTAAACACGGGCGATACCGTCACCGACTAAGATAACCGTACCTGTTTCTGCCATTTCTATTCTTGATTTATAGTTTTTAATCTGATCCTTAATAATACTGCTGATTTCTTCCGGTTTCAGACTCACTTCTCAATCACTTCCTTAGTCACGAACACATTTTGATTCGTATTTAAAGATACGCTTTACATATATATGCGGCTCAGCCGCCGATAGTTTCTTTCAAATTTCTCAGCTTGCGGCGAAGACTTCCGTCAAGAACTTTACCGTCTATATGGACAATGACTCCGCCTAAAATCGCATTGTTGCAGGTGCATTCCATAATAACCGTATGTCCGCAATACTGCTCAAGCTTTGCTTTCAGAGATTCTTTTTCATGTTTTTTCAGCGGAACGGCGCTTATAACTTTAGCGGTGGAAATACCGTCGTTCGCATGGTACAAGTCTTCATAATCCGCAATGATTTTATGAACGTACCGCGCATTATTCTTTTCGCAAAGAACTTTCAAAAAAGACACTGCGTATTCGTGAATTTTTCCACCCAAAGCTTCTTCTATTGCGTCGGTTCGCTCACGGACAGAAATATTCGGAGAGGCAAGAAAGTCCAAATATTCGGGAGCTTCCCGAAGTGTTCTTGATATTGTTTTCAGTCCGTCGGAAACTTCTTTTGTCACATTCTCTTCTGCTGCAAGAGTAAACAAAGCGACTGCATATTCCTTACTTGTTTCCGTCATCGTCCTCACCTATTTTCTCAATAAAGGAATTTATAAAATCTCTGTGGTCGGCAGAACTTATCTCTCTTTCAAGCAGCTTTTCAGTCAGCATAGTTGAAACTTCCGTAATTTCGTGTCTGATTTCCGACTCTGCTTTTTTCTTTTCAAGACTTGCGTCATTCTGAGCCTGACGCAAAATATCATCGGCTTTCGATTTAGCGCTTGCGACTATTTTATCGCTTTTGCGTTCTGCCTTTTTCCTTGCCGCCTTGATTATGTCGGAAGCTTCTGCTTCTGCGTCCGCAAGCTTCTGTTCATAAGACTGCTTTGCAGTATTAGCGGCTTTTTCGGCATTTTCGGCATTTGCGAAATGTTCGTCAAGAATTTGCTGACGCTGCGCCAAAACATTTTTTACGGGCTTGAACAGGAACTTTTTCAGAATCAGAAACAAAATCAGAAGATTAAGCAGAGAAATAATAATCTGCCAAATATTAAAGGATATAACGTCTGATGACTGCATAACTGTCAGCTCCTACTCATCAAAGGTTAGACATTGTATTTACAAGAATATTTACCAGTCTGCCCGGCGCAACGAAAAGAAGTAATATTGCGATAACCAACGCATAAAGACCTGTTGTTTCTGCGATAGCGCAGCCCATGAGCATTGTTGTGGTAACATCGCCCTTACACTCGGGCTGACGTCCGATAGCCTCACAAGCGCTTGCAACTGCGTTGCCTTCGCCGATACCGGGGCCTATACCTGCTATCATTGCCATACCTGCGCCCAGCGCGCAGCAGCCTAAAATAATACCGATTGCTAATTCCATAATTGATTTCTCCCTTTTTATATATTTTCTTTGAGATTCCTTAATTTTTAAAAATTTTGCAAAGCAAAATTTTTTGGAGCAATATATTGTTAAGGGCTTTGCCCTTAATAACCCACCAAAGGCGCTGCCTTTGGAATCCGCCCGCTTTTTGAAAAAAGCGGGGCAAAAACTTTAACAAGCTTCGCCTTGCTTTAACGAGTGTTTTCTTTTGAGCTTTTCTTTATAGTCATCTTCGGGGAATCCTGTCGCTATGTAAAGCATAGTTAGCATTGCGAATATGAATGCCTGCAAACAACCGCTGAATAAGTCAAAGTAAATCGAAAGTATTGCCGGAAGTCCGACTTGAAGAAATGGAAAGCTGCCTAAAAATCCGGGCAGATTGCCTAAAATAAGTCTTGTCAAGCCTTGAAGTCCCGTCGCTACCAAAACTCCGATAACAGAACCCGAAAGCACATTTCCGTAATGACGGAATGCCATTGAAATTGGCGTTGCTATTTCGCTGATAATATTAAGCGGCGCTAATAAAGGCACAGGGTCACCGAAACTCTTCAAATAATGCACGGGACCGCACTTCATCTTGTAGTATGTAATCAGGATAAATACAAGCAATGCCCACCCTGCAACTACGTTAAAGTCCGAAGTCGGCGGATATAGTCCGATAAGCGTAAGCAGACTTGAAAACACCGACAACATCATAATTGCGGCTACAAAAGGCACAAACCCTTTGAAATATTCTCCCATGTT
>CACWIU010000011.1 GCA_902761025.1 uncultured Ruminococcus sp.
ACCTCGTCTAAAAGCTTGTTAAGAATAATTCCAATTTGTTTTCCCTGAGAAAACCCAAGGGAAATTAAGTCGTTTCCGCTGATTTGAAGAGTTTTTAAAGAAAAACAAGCGTCTTTCGAAAGAATGTCTTCCGCAATTTTTTTTATGTTTTCAAGATATTCAAGCCTTGAAAAGCATTCGGGACTTTGGGCTAATGTGTCGGCTCTTTTGACTTGAATTAAAAGAAAGAAAATTTCGGGCGAATGTTTTCTTAAAAAACGCTTGACAGCCGTTTCGGTTTCTTCTATTTGAATGTCATGAAGTTTAACGAGAGTTGTTATTGTTTCACGAGAAGTATTATCAAATTTCAGCCTTTTAAGAATGTTGTCCGATATTTTTTCACTTACGGCGGCATGACCGTAAAAATGCCCTTGTCCGTTTTTCATAAAGAAACACTCGGGCTTGCCGATGTCATGAAACAAAGCCGTTAATCTGAGTATGGGAGCAGGTTCGATATTTTCAACGGCGACTGCCGTATGCGTCCAAATGTCATAAATATGATGTGCATTACGCTGGTCAAAATCTTTCATTGGCAGAAGTTCGGGCATGACAACGCCTAAAATATCAATATATTCGCAAAGAACTTTTTTTGCGTTTTTTCCGCAAAGGAGCTTTACAAGTTCGGCGGCAATTCTTTCACTGCTGATATTTTTCAAAAGCTCTTTGTTTTTAAAAATAGAACTGCGTGTGTTTTCTTCAATTTCAAACCCCAGAACAGACGAAAAACGAATTGCACGCATTATTCTCAAAGCGTCTTCGTTAAAACGCAAATCGGGATTTCCCACGCAGCGGACAATTTTATTTTTAATGTCCGTTTCGCCGCCGTAAAAGTCGCAAATTCCCGTAAAATTGTTGTAGGCTATTGCGTTCATTGTAAAATCCCGTCTGGCGGTGTCTTCTCTAAGGCTCTTGGTGAATGTTACGCTTTCGGGGTGGCGGTTGTCAACATATTCCGAATCAATTCTGAACGTAGTTATTTCAAGAGGAATACTGTTTATAAGAACTGTTACAGTTCCGTGTTTAATGCCTGTTTCGATTACTCTGCAATCACTAAAAATCTTTTCGACTTCTTGGGGAGAGGCGGAAGTTGTTATATCATAATCTTTCGGAGTTTTGCCAAGCAGACTGTCACGTACACAACCGCCTACTATATAAGCTTCGAATCCGTTTTTTGATATTTTTTCAATGGCTGTTTTCACTTCGTCGGGTAAAAAAATCATTAACAATCATCTCCCGTTAAATAATTTATTACTTCTCCGGCAATTATAAGACCGACGACAGACGGAACAAAAGCATTGCTTCCGGGAGCTTTTTTTACAAAATTTCCGCTGCCTGTTCTGTCGTTTGGCAAAGTGTCGCTTGCGGCTGTCATGTCTTTTTTAGGTATTGACGGCTGTTCTTTTGAGTAAACGACTTTCAGATGTTTTACTCCTCTTTTTTTAAGCTCGGTTCGCATTACTCGGGCAAGCGGACAGACGGAAGTTTTATATATGTCGGCAACTTCAAACATAGAGGGATTTTTTTTATTTCCCGCTCCCATAGATGAAATTATCGGAGTATTGCTCGACCGGGCTTTTATTATAAGTTCGATTTTTCCCGAAACTGTGTCGATAGCGTCAATTACATAGTCATACAAAGAAAAATCAAATTCGCATGAATTCTGAGCGGTGAAAAAAGTTTTGTGTTTTCTAACGGTGACATTTGGGTTAATATCAAGCAAGCGTTCTTCCATAGCGTCAACCTTGTATTTGCCAAGGTTGCTGTGAACGGCGATAATTTGACGGTTAATGTTTGAAAGACATACTTTGTCATCGTCAATGATGTCAATAGAGCCTATGCCGCTTCTGACAAGAGCTTCGGCAGTGTGACCGCCTACGCCGCCTATGCCAAAAACGGCAACTCTCGAATTAAAAAGCCGCCGCATTGCTTTTTCACCATAAATTAATTCTGTTCTGACAAATTGTTCGTTCATAAATTATCATTTTCCTTTATTTTTTATATGAATTTTTTTTATAAAAATTACATATTTATTTAATATTAATAACTCAAAAGCAAGGCGAAGCCTGTTAAAGTTTTTTGTCCAACTTTTTTTCAAAAAAGTTGGCGGAGCCTTTGGTGGGTTATTAAGGGCAAAGCCCTTAATAATATATTGCTCAAAAAAAATTAAAGGAGATATCAATTCAATGAATATGCCGCTGTTAGCCGCCGTTGTAGCCTGTGTGTTTGTTTTATATTCCATAATAAACGCTGCCGGGAACGAAGAACACCCCGTCCGAAAAAGCTTTTTAGAAATTTTAACGGGATTCGCCGCATTAATTGCCGTTAATTTGCTGTCGCCTTTCACTAACGCAGCAATACCTGTAAGCGTTGTTTCCGTAATCGCCGCAGCAGCCGGAGGTATTCCGGGAGTAACTCTTATGCTTGCGTTAAATGCGTTTTTTTGAGTTTTTTATCTCTTCGAGAGTTTGTTCGGCAAATGCCGAATCGTTGGTAATTGCGGCAATCATCATTTTGTAAATCATTTCGGCGTTTGACTGGAAATTTTTCTTTACAAGTCTTGCCTGCTTTGAATCCGGCACGTAAAGCTGAAAACTGAAAAGGTCGTCTTCATCGCCTTTAATGTGACAGTCTACCATATAGCCGTTTTGAAGTTTTTTAATTTCGGAAACATTTTCCGTTTCATTGCGTTCCTGCATTAAAAGCTCCGTAACCGACGCCATGGCTCTTTCTCTGATAGATTTGGGCAAATCGTTGCTGAGATTGCCGGCAATAAGCTTACCGCTTTTTGTGACTGTAAACAGGTCGTTTTCAGAATCTGTACGCACAATATTCTGTTTTTTATGCAAGTCGTTAAAAGCTTCGAGTATTTCAAAATAATTTGCGATACCGTTTTTTTGCATTGCACTTATTATAAAATCTTTTTTTATGGGTTTGTTCACACTGTTCATAATATAGCATATCAGCAGACGAACATTACTTCTGCTTCTAAGTCCTCCGGGTTCTATTCCGGCATCTATTGCGTCGTAGTCAAAATCCATATGCTCACCGCCTAAAAAATAGTTTTGTAATAATTATAACAGCTTTTTGTTAATTTGTACATACTTTTTGAAATTAAGCTTGACGAAAAAATGAAAATGTGCTAATATAAATGTAGACCTAAAAAGGAGGTTTATGCGTATGAACTACATGAGTTATATGCCCTATGTGTGGGTAGGCGTTATGGTGCTTATGGCAGTACTGGAGGGTATAACAACGCAGCTTGTGTCTGTATGGTTTGTGCTGGGAGCGTTGGCGGCTGCAATAGTCAGTTTCTTTGTCCCCGTTTTTCCGATACAGTTTTTGATTTTTGTCGTTGTGTCAATGCTTCTTTTGATTTTTACAAGACCTCTTGTTAAAAAGGCAAAAACTGTTCATGCAGAACCGACTAATGCCGACAGGAATATTGGCAAAACTGCCGTTGTTACTCAGGAAATTAACAACTTAGCCGGAACAGGTCAAGTTAAGCTTGGCGGAAACACTTGGACGGCACGTGCGGCGGACGAGGAAGTTATTGCCGTAGGCGTCAACGTGATTGTAAAGGAAATCAGCGGAGTAAAACTAATGGTTTCGACTAAGTGACGATTTGAAAGGAGTTTTTTTTGTTATGCAGGGTTTTTTAATATTTATTGGAGTAGTAGTGCTTATTGTGCTTGTAATAATTGTTTCCAATGTGAAAGTAGTACCTCAAGCTAACGCTTATGTTGTTGAAAAGCTGGGAGCTTATTATGCTACGTGGTCAACGGGACTTCATGTGAAAATGCCTTTTATTGACAGAATTGCTCGAAAAGTGTCTTTGAAAGAGCAGGTTGTAGACTTTCCGCCTCAGCAGGTAATCACTAAAGACAACGTTACAATGCAAATTGACACCGTAGTTTATTTTCAGATTACCGACCCGAAGCTTTATACTTACGGCGTAGAGCGTCCTATTGCCGCTATCGAAAACTTGACGGCGACAACGCTGCGTAATATTGTCGGCGAACTTGAACTTGACCATACTTTGACTTCTCGTGACGTAATCAATACCAAAATCAAGATTATACTTGACGAGGCTACGGACGCTTGGGGTATAAAAGTAAACCGTGTTGAACTGAAAAATATTCTTCCGCCGAGAGAAATTCAGGACGCCATGGAAAAACAAATGAAGGCTGAACGTGAACGCCGAGCGAGAATCCTTGACGCAGAAGGTGAAAAGCAAGGTCAAATCCTTGTTGCTCAAGGTCATAAGGAAGCCGCTATTCTTCAGGCTGACGCTATCAGAGAATCAAAAATCAGAGAGGCTCAAGGTGAGGCAGAGGCTATTCTTACAGTGCAAAAGGCTTACGCAGACGCTCTCAGAATGCTTAACGAAGCAGCTCCAACTCCCGAAGTTATTAAACTGAAAAGTTTGGAAGCGTTCCAGAAAGCTGCCGACGGCAAGGCTACAAAGATTATTATCCCGTCTGAAATTCAAAACCTTGCAGGTTTGGTGACTTCGGTAAAAGAAGTAGCAAACGATACGGGTCTTAAATATTAAAATTTTTTCCCACATGCTGATTTTGGCAATGTGGGAAATTTTTTGTTTTTTATATTTTTTATATTTTATAAAAATTACAAAATAAAATGATTGACTATTAAGACAAACTCTGCTAAAATAGCAAAGGGTAAATTATATTATAATTTTATGTGTAAGGATTTTTGAATATGAAAAATAAAAAAGATAAAAAATTAAAAAAATTTAAAGCTGTATTGCTTGCGTTTTCGATTTTTACATCTTGCTGTATGTGCGGCTGTTTGGAACAGCTGCCCTTTATAACGACACACGGTCAAACATCGCCTGAAACTGCGATTGATGACGAACTTGAAGAGGGCGAAGTGGAATTTGTCCACACTTCAAATCCGGAAATTGACGAAAATAATTCGGACAGCGGCGAGGGTATTGTTTCGACATCTCCTCTTTCAGAGTCCGAAATAGCCGCTGTCGTGAGAAATACAGACGATGTATTGGCTCAATATCCGGATTTTTCGGGAACGGTTCTTTTGTCATCGGGAAATCAAATTATTTACGAAAAATCATTCGGAACAACGGGAAATAAAAAAACTCCCAATGAAAACGATACTTATTATCAGATAGGCTCTGTTACAAAGCAATTTACGGGAACGGCGATTTTACAGCTTGAAAAAGAGGGCTTAATAAATACTTCGGATACGCTTGACAAATATTTTCCCGAATACAAACAAGACTTCTTAAAGCATATCACTATAAGCCACTTGCTGGAAATGTCGGCAGGAATGGGCGATTATATGCAGATTATCGAGGGCGACGAGAAACTTATTGAAGAATATCTCAAAGCCGCTCAAAAGTCTGAGAGCGACGCAAAAAATTACATTGTTAAAACTATTTTTGAGGCCGGAATAGACACCGAGCCGGGCAAAGTTTATACATACTCAAATTCCGCATATTATTTATTGGGCGTTATTATAGAACAGCTTACGGGCAAATCTTATAAGGAATACTTGCAGGAGAATTTTTTTGACCTTGCCGGAATGACAGACACCTTTTTTGTCGGCGATGGCAAAGACTGTCAGACAGGTTATTCGTTTGCGGAAGAAAAATTCGTTTGCGATACGGACGACAAATATCATGCTGTCGAGGGAGATTATCCCTATTTGTTTTCTGCCGGTTCTGTCGTGTCGACAGTCGAAGACGTGAACAAGTGGCTTGATAAAGTTACATCAGATGAAATATTTACAAAAAGCGACAGAAAAAAAGTAGAAACATCGCTTATGCTGTATAATTACGGCTGGAATACTTCGGATAATTTGTGGCACCACAGCGGAAGAACTTATACTTATTCTTCGCAAGTGTTTCTTGATTATCGCACAGACACTAAAATGGTAATTTTAAGCAATATTGCCTTTTATGAAGATTTAGGTCAAATTTCATCGAGTATTTATGTGCCGTTTGTTGCGGAAGCAAGATTGGCAAAATAAGATTATGTCAAAATCCGTAAGGGTATCGTTAATCCCTGCGGATTTTTTTCTTGACAAATTAATGTCATAGTGCTATAATTTAAAACTGAATTTGAAAATCATTTTCGATTTGTAAAAATAGGAGTTTAGTATGCAGGAATATAAAACAAAACAAAAAGAACTTCTTCTTGCTTGTCTTAACGAAAATAAGTCCGTGCATTTGACGGCTGCCGAAATATCGCAGCGTTTACAGGAAAAAGGTCATTCCCTCGGAATGTCTACCGTATACAGACATCTTGACAAGCTCGTTTCGGCAGGATTAGTGAGAAAATATATTATAGACGAAAATTCGCCGGCTTGTTATCAGTATACCGATAACTCCGACTCTTGCTGCGAACATTTTCATTTGAAATGCAGTTCCTGCGGACGGCTTATTCATACGGACTGTCATTTAATGAAACAAATTGCGGAGCATATGAAAGAAAGTCACGGCTTTATAGTTGACACCGCAAAGACGCTTTTGTACGGTACTTGCAGCGAATGTTCCCAAAAAGAAACTGACGGAGATAATAATAATGACGATATTAAAATGTGATGACGTTACAATGAGCTATGAGGGCGTCAATGTTTTCGAACATCTTAGTTTTACACTTGAACAAGGCGATTATCTTTGCATATTGGGCGAAAACGGTTCGGGAAAGTCTACCCTCATGAAAGGCATTTTGGGACTTTTAAAGCCTACTGCCGGAAAAATCGAATATTTGGGCGGACTTGTGCAAAAAGAAATAGGATATTTGCCCCAACAATCGGCAGTTCAAAGAGATTTTCCGGCTTCGGTCTGCGAAGTAGTTTTGTCGGGAACTTTGAACGGCAGAGGCTGGAAACCTTTCTACGGAAAAAAAGAAAAATTGCTTGCGGAGAAAAATCTTGAAAGATTATCTATTTCTTCTCTTAAAGGCAAATGTTACAGAGAACTTTCGGGCGGTCAGCAGCAAAGAGTTTTGCTTGCAAGGGCTTTATGTGCGACAAAGTCGCTTTTAATTCTGGACGAGCCTGTAACCGGTCTTGACCCTCTTGTGTCTGCGGAATTTTATGATTTGATAAAAGACTTGAATAAAAAAGACAATATTACGGTTATAATGGTGTCGCACGATATTAAAGAATCTGTTGCCAACGCTTCGCACATTCTTCACTTGGAAAATAAAACTTGTTATTTTGGTACGGCTGAGGAGTATTTGAAAAGCAACGTATCTAATCAATTTGTAGGTATGTGGGGGAAATTATGAATTATTCTATTCAAGATATTTTATCTTACACTTTTATGCAAAGGGCTTTAATCGTAGGAATACCCGTTGCATTGTGCGCGGCGCTTCTCGGTGTCAGTTTGATTTTAAAAAGATATTCCATGATTGGCGACGGTTTGTCCCACGTTGGATTTGGAGCGTTGGCGCTTGCGGCGGCAATTAATCTTGCTCCGCTAAAGGCTGCAATACCGATAGTAGTTGTGTCGGCTTTTTTGCTTTTGAGAATCAGCCAAAGCAGCCGAATCAACGGCGACGGAGCTATTGCCATTGTTTCAAGCAGCGCTTTGGCGATAGGCATTGTCGTTACAAGTATGACAGGCGGACTTAATACGGATTTGTACAGTTATTTATTTGGAAGTATTTTGGCATTGTCACAGCAGGACGTTGTGTTAAGCTTGATATTATGTGCGATTGTTTTATTTTTATACATATTTTTTTATAACAAGATATTTTCAGTTACGTTTGACGAGAATTTCTCTCTTGCAACGGGTACAAACGCAAAGGCTTACAATATGGTGATTGCTTTGCTGACAGCTTTAACGGTTGTTTTAGGCATGCAGATAATGGGAACTTTGCTTATTTCCAGTCTTATTATTTTTCCGGGACTTACTGCCATGCGTGTGTTTAAAAGCTATAAAGCCGTAGTAATTTCAGCGGCTGTCCAGTCGGTTTTGTGCGTGGTTATAGGTTTGTTTGTAAGTTTTTATGCGGAAACGGCAACGGGGGCAACTGTAGTTTGTATTAATCTATGCTGTTTTATATTATTCGGAATAATTGGATTTTTCAGAACTATTTCTTTTAAAAAAGATTAAGCCTTTTCAAAGGCTTGCGGGTCTGGGCGGAGTCCGGTGGTTTTTTAAGGGCGAAGCCCTTAACGATATATTACTTCAAAAATTGAGGTGCTTTTTTTGATGAACTTTTCTATTTATAATTTCGGCTGTAAAGTTAATCAATACGAATCTCAGGTTATGTCTGAACTTATGAGCAGCCGTGGCTATATTTGTACGGACGATAAAGAAAACGCAGATATAATAATTCTTAATTCCTGCACGGTTACGGCAGTCGCAGACAATAAAGTTATGAAACTTATCCGACATTTAAGACGTGTAAATAATAATGCCGTAATTGTTCTTACAGGCTGTATGCCGCAGGCATACCCAAACTTGAAAGAATCTTTTGCTCTTGTTGACATTGTCTTGGGAAACGCAATGCGGAGCGAACTGCCCGATGAAATAGAAAAATTTCTTGCCAATCGTCAACAAATAATCAACGTACATAAATATACTAAAAACAGTGACTTTGAAATAGTATCAGTTTCGCATTTTGAAGAACGCACAAGAGCTTTTGTTAAAATTGAGGACGGTTGTCACCGCTACTGCTCATACTGTATTATTCCTTACGCAAGAGGTCCCGTGCGTTCAAAGCCTATTGATATTTTACAAAAAGAACTTGAACATCTTGCAAAACACGGTTATAAAGAAATAGTCTTAGTCGGCATTAATCTATCTGCCTACGGTCAGGACATAGGACTTCACTTGTGTGACGCTGTCGAATGTGCCTGCTCTGTAAACGGCGTTGAAAGAGTGAGATTAGGCTCGTTGGAACCCGAAAGAATGGACGCTTTTTCTATTGAAAGACTTTCAAAGCTTGAAAAATTTTGTCCGCAGTTTCACCTTTCGCTTCAAAGCGGCTCTGATTCTGTCTTAAAGAGAATGAACCGTCATTATACTGCCGAAGAGTATTTTCAAATAGTTCAAAATCTTAGAGAAAAATTCGAAAATTGTTCAGTTACAACAGATATTATGGTTGGCTTTGCAGGCGAAACTGAAGAAGAATTTGAACAGTCGCTTGAGTTTGTTAAAAAAGTTTCTTTCGCAAAGGCTCATGTTTTTCCTTATTCTCAGCGAGAGGGGACAGCTGCCGCAAAAGCTCCTAACCAAGTGGCTCAGTCCGTTAAATCTCAACGCAGCAAAAGAATGATTGAAGCTGCAAACGAATCAAGAAATAAGTTTCTTAACAGTCAAATCGGCAGTAAAGAATTAGTCTTGTTTGAACAGCCTACAACCGACGGATATTGGGAAGGATACACAAAAAATTACACGCCTGTAAAAGTAATGTCAAATACTCCTGTTAACGGTAAAATTCTTGAAGTGAAAATTTGCGGCGTTGAGGGTGATTATTGCATAGGAACGCTTACTTGTAACCAATAATTTAAAAAATTTATAAATCGAGTTCATAATGTGTTCACAATTATAATGTAGAATTACCCATGTTGTGGAAGAGTGCGTGGATTTGCGTGCTTTGTCGTTCCCCTTATGTTATGTTAAAAATAACCGAAATTTTGGTATTCGGTTATTTGAAATGAATTACACAAGAAAGGAATAAATCCAATGAACAATTTAAAAAAGGTAATTGCTATCGCTTTGGCAGCGTCAAGTATTGCCGCATACGCAGTTACCGCAAGTGCAAGTGATTTTGATAAAGGCGACGTGAATATGGACGGACAAGTAGACGGCTGGGACGCTTTGTCTGCCCTCAGAGGTTCTGTTTCACTTGAAGAATTGAACGACGAACAGTTTGTTCTTGCTGATTTTGACGGTGACGGCATGGTTACTGCCGGCGATTCCCTTTTTATATTAAGGTACTCTTTGGGCTATGATTTCAAGGAAGACGAAGAAAATAAGCAAACCGAAGATACGGCAGATGACGACTGGAATTATGTAGACCCTGATTTAGTTGAGCCTAATAATTCGATTATTCCGGACGTTACTCTTACTTATCCCGAGCAGTCAACAAGAACGCAGGTTTCTGATATGAAAGGCTGGGCTCCTGCCGATGTTGTTGAAACAGTGGGTCCCTTGTTTACGGAAGACCAGAGAAAGACAGGCATTTTGGCGTCTGTATCCTGCGCGCAGTTTATTCTTGAATCGGGTTACGGTCAGTCGAGATTGTCGCTTGAAGCTAATAACTGCTTTGGCATTAAGGCTAATATCTATTCCAATACATGGTACGGTTCGGCATGGGACGGCGAATCCGTTTATACTATCAATACCGATGAGCAGACCGAGGACGGAAGAGTATATACTATAAGCGCAGATTTCCGTATGTATGACTGCATGGAAGACAGTATTGCAGACCACTCCGCTTATTTGTCTACTTGTATGAACGGAAATAGTTTGCGTTATGAGGGTATTGTAGGCTGTACTGATTACAGAGAAGCTGCTCAAATCATTAAAGACGGCGGTTATGCTACTGCTGTTAATTATGTTGACGCAATTTGTAATATAATTGAGTATTGGGATTTAACTCAATATGATGTTACCGACGGTAATGTTAATTATTCGTATAATGTTCCCAAGAGCAATAACAACCAAACTTTGTACAGAGTTAGAAGGAGCTGGTCTGATTGGGAATCTCAGGTAGGGGCTTACTATGATTTAGAAAATGCAAAAGTATACGCGGATTCTTACCCGGGATACGCCGTATTCGATGAAGACGGCAATGCTGTTTACTTTTCGTAATACATAACACGACAAATAAAACGCCGCAAGAGGTTTTATAATGACTTTTGCGGTGTTTTTTGTTTGATTAATATAAAACAGAAAGGAAATTTTATAATATGCAGATTCCAAATGACCCAATTATACTTTTGTCATATGTTAATACTCAATTAAGAGATAATTATTCTTCTTTCGAAGAAATGTGCAAATCTCTTTGTGTTTCACCAAATGAAATAAAAAATAAGCTTGCCGCATTAAACTATGAGTATGACAGCAAGCTTAATAAATTTATTTGATTTTTTTATTTTTATTATAAAACAACAGTCTTGTTGAATTAATAACCGCAAGTATCATTATTCCCACATCGCCGAAAACGGCTTCCCACATTCCCGCAATGCCAAATGCTCCGAGAATTAAAAATATTATTTTTACGGCAATAACCATTATTATATTTTGCATAACAACCTTTTTAGTGAAACGAGCCGTTTTTATAGCGTTGACTAATTTTGACGGCTCGTCAGTCATTAAAACTACGTCGGCGGCTTCAATAGCTGCGTCTGAACCTAATGCTCCCATTGCTATTCCTACGTCCGCACGGGCAAGTACGGGAGCGTCGTTAATGCCGTCCCCCACAAATGCAATTTTTTTCTTGGGCGGCTTTTCGCTGTCGAGTTTCTCAAAGATTTTTACTTTTTCATCGGGAAGAAGACCGCTGTAAAATTCGTCTATGCCGGCAGATTGAGCAACGTGTTTTGCGATTGTTATGTCATCGCCTGTCAGCATGACCGTATTTTTTATACCTGATTTCTTTAAGTCGGAAACAGCTTGTTTGCTGTCCGGCTTAATTTCGTCTGAAATGGTGATACTTCCTGCGAAAGTGCCGTCAACGGCGACATATACGGCTGTTCCGGCTTGTTGTGAGTATTTGAATATGATGTTGTTGTCTTTCATCAATTTTTCGTTTCCGGAAAGTATTTTTTTCTTGTTTATGACGGCGCTTATGCCGCAGCCTGAAATTTCCGTGTAATTCTTTATGTCGTTTTTATTTATTTCTTTATTATATTTATTATAAGCGCGGGAAATAGATTGCGCTATAGGGTGATTTGAAAAAACTTCGGCTTGCGCCGCATATCTTAAAAGTTCTTCATTTGAAAAACCGTTTTCGGCTGTAATTTTCGCAACTTCAAAGACACCTTTTGTAAGCGTGCCTGTTTTGTCAAAAACTATTGTGTCTATATAATTAAGAGCTTCAAGATAGTTGCTGCCTTTTATAAGAATACCTTGTCTTGACGCCGCGCCGATACCGCCGAAAAATGTAAGCGGTATAGATATAACCAACGCGCACGGACAGGAAATTACAAGAAATACAAAACAGCGGCGTATCCATTCAGCCCAATTACCGCCGAAAAATAACGGCGGAATAATTCCCAGCAAAACTGCGGCAATTACAACAACAGGGGTGTAGTATCTTGAAAATGTGGTAATAAAATTTTCCGCATGAGCTTTTCGCCCTGCCGCATTTTCAACAAGTTCAATTATTTTAGACGCTGTCGATTCCCCAAACTCTTTTGTTACTCGAACCGAAATTACAGAATTTTCATTAATGCAGCCTGAAAGGACAGTATCTCCGATTTTGGCTTTTCTTGGAACGGACTCGCCCGTAAGCGCAGATGTGTTAATCATAGACTCGCCGTCTGTTACAATGCCGTCAAGAGGTATTCTCTCGCCCGGCTTTATAACGATTGTTTCGCCAATGCTGATTTCATCGGGTGAAATTGTTGTCAATGTGCCGTTTCGGTAAACATTCGCGCTGTCGGGGCGAATGTCCATTAAATCAGATATAGATTTTCGGGAACGCTTGACAGCCAGTCTTTGAAGAAATTCGCCGACTTGATAAAACAGCATAACGGCGACTGCCTCCGGATATTCTCCTATCGCAAATGCCCCTATTGTTGATACGGTCATCAGAAAATTTTCATCGAATATTTTGCCTTTTAAAATATTCTTTATTGCGTTAAAAACTACGTCTGCTCCCAAAATAACATATGCCGCAACAAACATAGTCATAAGAACAGCGTTATTAAATAATTTGTTTAATGAACACGCAAAACTAAAAGCGTATATCAACGAACCAATAATAAAACGAATTAAAAGAAATTTATCGGATTTTAAAAATTCTTTGAAATCCGATTTTTTATTTGCATTGGCTTTTTGAGATAACGGTTTTTCGTTTGCAGACAAACTGTCACTTTTTTCATAAACTTTCACATCGGGTTCGTGCTTATGAACAACAGATGTAATTTCATCTAAAATGTTGCCGCCGTAGGTGTCTGTCATTTCAATAGTTAAAATCTGCTTGACAAGATTAATGCTTGACGCTGTAACGCCTTTAAGTTTAGCGACATCTTTTTCAATTTCTGCCGAGCAGTGGGGACAATCCAGCCCCTCTAAAACAAACAGCTTTTTGTATAAAGTATCAGGCTGATAAAATTTTTCCATTGGCGGCTGATGATATTCGTTATTCTTTTTTAAGCTTCGGTGAGGCTGAGCGTTATGCGGCATTAGGGCGGAGCATTTTTCGCATTGCTCTATCAATGTTTCTTCCTTGCATACGGGGCAGTTAGCACAAAAATCATTTTCATTATCTGTTAATTCTTTCATAGCTGTCACGACCTTTTAAAATATTAATTGCTCAATTATTCAACTAATGTGTAAAAAGAATATCGCTTGTTATTTTTTGTCTTCGAGAATATGCTCAAGACCGATGTCAATAATCGTCTTGACATGAGAATCGGCGAGCGAGTAATAAACAATCTGAGCTTCTTTTCTGAATTTAACGAGATTGGCAAGCCTTAAAGCCTTTAGCTGATGTGAAACCGCAGACTTTGTCAAGCCTAAAAGTACGGCAATGTCGCAAACGCAAAGTTCGTTTTGCTCCAAGGCGTGAAGAATTTGCAGCCGAGTACTATCTCCAAACAATTTATACAAATCAGCCAGTTCAAGATATGTGTCTTTGCTAAGCATTTTTTGCTTTGTGTCTTCAACTGTGTCCTGATGAATTATATCGCAGTCACAAACGGGATTTTTTTCCATAAGAATAAAGTCCTTTCTGTTTATTAGTTGAACAACTATTCAACTTGATATTATTATACGCTGATTTCTTTTATTTGTCAACAAAAAAATTAAAATAAATCAATTTTTATAAAAAAAATTATTCCCACTTAAAAAAGTGGGAATAAAATTTTTTATGTAGTAGGAATTATTTCTTTTTATCGTCTTTCTTTTCGGACTTTTTATCGTCTTTTTTGTCACCGTTAACAGAGGACAAAGCCCATTTTTTAAGTCTTATTTTAGTTCTGTCAGCACCTGTTTCGATAACCATTGAATCCGTGTCATCATTAATGCTTACAACTCTGCCCATAATGCCGCCAATGGTAATAACTTCGTCGCCGATTTGGAGATTTTTTCTCATAGCGGTTTCTTCTTTTTCTTTTTGAGATTGAGGTCTGATAAGGACAAAGTAAAACGCAGCGAGCATAACCACAATGGTTATAATTAACTGGAGTGCCGAGCCTGTAGATTGATCCATGTAACAGCTTCCTTTCCTTTTTCTTTAACAGTAAGTATTATAACATGCTTTTTCAAATATTGCAACAAATATTTTTCAAACTATTTCCAATTTACATTCTTGCCTTAACGAATATCCCGAGCAATCGTTTCATAGAATGAAATATATCATATGTTTTAATGACGGAGGTTATAAAATTGGAAGAAAGAAATATTTATGAAGACATTTCAAGAAGAACCGGCGGACAGATTTATTTAGGCGTTGTAGGCGGTGTGAGAACTGGCAAATCAACTTTTATAAAAAGATTCATGGATACTCTTGTTATTCCAAACATACCCGACGATGAACTTCGCAGGCGTGCCGTTGACGAACTGCCGCAGTCTTCTTCGGGACGCACAATAATGACTACCGAACCTAAATTCATTCCCGAGGATTCTGTGGAAGTACGCTTGGAAAAAAATATTTCGTTTCGTGTGAGAATGATTGACTGCGTAGGATATATTGTCCCGAGCGCATTGGGATATATAGAGGACGAACAGCCCAGAATGGTAAAAACTCCATGGTATGATGAGGAAATTCCGTTTAACATGGCGGCTGAAATAGGCACTCAAAAAGTAATAACAGACCATTCGACAGTTGGCATTGTCATTACTACAGACGGCTCAATTACCGATATCCCCCGAGCAGAATACGAAGAGGCGGAAGAAAGAGTAATACGAGAATTAAAAGACCTTAACAAGCCTTTTATAATTCTTCTTAACTGCATTGACCCGTCTTCGGCTTCCGCTCAGTCGCTTGCAAAACGGTTAAGCAAAAAGTACGAAATACCGGTTTCAGCCGTTAACTGTCTTGACCTTGACGAGAACGAAATAAAAAAAATATTGGCTCAGATTCTTTTTGAATTTCCCGTGCGTGAAATTGGCGTTGATATTCCAAAGTGGATTACATCTCTTGAAAAGTCACACCGCATAAAAAGCGAGATATTCGGCAGTATACGCAGTGCGGCGGAGAACATTGTAAAAATTCGTCAAATTGAAGACGCTTGTAATTTTGTGGAACAATGCGAGTACGTTAACGGAGCGTTTATTGACGGCGTAGACTTAGGCATGGGCAAAGCTACAATAAGGATAAACCCCGAAAAAGATTTATTCTGCAAAGTGCTTAGTGAGAAAACAGGCATTAACATATCGGACGAATCGGATATGCTTAAAATGATTGTCGACTTAACGCAGACAAAATCGGAATTTGATAAAATAAAAGCGGCTTATGACGACGTAATGGAAACAGGCTACGGAATAGTTATGCCCTCTATGGAAGAGCTTACGCTCGAAGAACCGCAGATTATCAAGCAGGGCAATAAATATGGAATCAAGCTGAGAGCGTCCGCTCCGTCTATTCATATGCTCAGAACAAATATTACCACAGAGGTTACGCCTATTGTGGGTTCTGAGCAGCAGTCGGAAGATTTGATTATGTTTATGCTCAAGGAGTTCGAAGAGAATCCGGTAAAAATTTGGGAGTCAAATATTTTCGGAAAATCTCTTCACGAACTTGTAAACGAGGGACTTCACAACAAACTTTACAGAATGCCGGCGGACGCAAGAGCAAGAATTAACGAAACTATTGAACGCATAATTAACGACGGCTGCAACGGCTTAATTTGTATCATTCTTTAAAACAGGTTGTGGAAGTTAACTTCTTCGCTGTCATTTAACGAACTCATATGATTTTTTAAAACTCCGCATTCTGTATAAACTTTTTTAAAATCGCTTTGTTCGCAGTATCTTACTAAGTTTTCTACGGAAATGTCTATTTGGTCAATGTCGCTGTGCGGCAAAAATATTTCAAGACGATGTTTTTTATCGTCCCATAATTTTTTTATATCTCCGCAAAGCTTTTCCGTTTTTTCGGAATTGTTCTTTGCGGAGTGTTCTGCTTTTTCAATCAAATTAATTTCCTGTTTAGCCGTAGTTACCGTCATGTGAAATTCTGTAAAAGCAAGAGATAAAATGAGTATGGAAGCTACGAAAGCAATCCAAATTTTTGTCATAAATTTTCACTTCTCTTTATAATATTATATTTTTTTTGATTATTAATTGTCATCAAGAAAACATCTTTGGGGTTAATTTTTTCTTTTTCAAGAGTTTTACGAATAAATTTTTCGTCAACGTTGCAAAGCTGCATTGCAAACTGAGATATTGAGCCGTCGCTGATAATAACTGCCTCAATGCCTTTGTTGTCGGGTTTTAATCCTATGTCTTCTACGGTGGGATTTTCTTTTTCGGGCTTTTTCATAACGCTGAGTTTGCCGTTTGTTTCGACGATAGCAAACATTACGTCATCATAAGAAAAGACATTTTGCTGGCGAAGTCCCTCTGTTAAATCTTCAACGCTCATTCTTAGTCTTTTTAGTTCGTGCTGTTCGATTTTTCCGTTATTAATTACCACTATGGGACGGCCGCAAACAACTTTTCTTATGAAAGCATTTTTTATCATAGCTCCCGAAACGAATACTTCGCACATAACAAGCACAGCCATTGGAATTACTCCGCCCAGAAGAGGCTTTGAAGAATTTTCCACTGCAAGCGAGGCTATGTCCGACAACAGCATAGTTACGACAAGCTCGGAGGTCTGCAAGTCGCCTATTTGTCTTTTGCCCATAAATCTAACTGAAATAAGAATTAAAGTATAAAGCAAAGCGGTTCTTAAAATTGAAATAAACATAATATCACCGTATATATTTTGTGTTCTAACAGCATAATTATACTTTCTTGATACATAAATTTTGATTATACCGCAAATACTACCCATTATCAAGGGGTGAAAATATGTTTAATATAATTGAAAGAATAAAGAAATTTTACAGACCGCCGTCAAAACCGCCGAAATTACTTCCCGAAATACCGATAGCAACAGACTTGCAGACAAATCTTGATATGCTGCAATTTTTATTTCACGATTCGTCCGACTTGACGTTTAAGAAAATGGAATTAAAGCTAAACGGCGGAGCGTTGGAAGCTGCGATTGTTACAATGGAGGGACTTGTGGATAAAGAAACGCTTGCAGCGAGCGTAACAAATCCAATTTCTTTGTATCACGGAATTATTTCTTCGGACAGCGATATTTTTAAAATTATGGAAACAGATATTATAACTAACTGCGACCACACTGCGGCAAAAACAATAAAAGATATAACAAAATATATAATGTCGGGGTTTGCATGCGTGTTAATTGACGGCTGCGACAAAGCTTTGGCGGTGGGAGTACAGGGATATTCTTTCCGAAGTGTGACGGAGCCTGAAACAGAGGTTTTGCAGAGAGGCAGCAGAGAGGGATTTGTAGAGCCGATAAAAGTTAATCTTGCCATGTTAAGACGGCGTTTGAAAAATACTAACTTAAAGTTTGAAACTATGACAATAGGCGATATTTCACAAACAGATATTTGTTTGTGCTATTTGACGGATAAAGTATCGGAAAAACTTTTGGACGGCGTAAAAAAAAGGCTTGAAAATACGCATTTGGAAACTCTTTTTGCGTCGGGTTACTTGGTAACATATTTGGACACCGAGGGGGGAAGAGCCTTATTTTCGGGAGTTGGAGTAACTGAGCGGCCCGATACGGCTTGCGCTAAAATATGCGAGGGCAAAATAATAATTTTAGTAGACGGCACGCCAAGCGCGTTGTTTGTGCCGCATATTATGGTGGAAAACTTTCAGACGCTTGACGATTATTCGGAAAGACCGTATTTTGCAGGGCTGACACGCTGGCTGAAATATACTTCTTTTGTAATTTCAACATTGTTGCCTGGATTATACGTAGCAATGGCGGCGCATAATCCCGAGTTTTTTCCCGAACAGCTGCTTACAAGAGTAGCCACGTCAGTGTCAAAAACGCCTTTTTCCGCATTTTCGGAAGTTTTGCTGTTTACTTTTATTTATGAAATCATGAGGGAAGCAGGATTACGCTTGCCCAAAACATTGGGGCATGCTGTTAGTATCATTGGGGGTCTTGTGATAGGAGATACGGCTGTTAACGCAGGATTTATAGGAGCGCCTACGCTTATGATAGTTGCGTTGACAGTAATTTGTTCTTATGTGATACCCGATTTGTATGTGTCTGTTGCGGTTCTTAGATTTTTATTTATCATATTCGGCGGTTTATGGGGATTATGGGGAATACTGTTATTGTTCTCTGTCGTAACTATAAATATATGTTCAAAAGACAGCTATGAAATTCCGTTCCTTTCGCCTATTGCGCCGTTAAATTTATTCGAATTAAGAGATGTAGTTACCCGAGCCGACTGGAAAACATTAAATACGTGAAGCGACTTTAACACGTGAAGCAACTTTTTTGAATACAACAGTTATATGCCCCGACCGTTAGTTTATTTTTGACGTTAAGACATTAAAGAAAAGATAGGGAGATAAAAAATATGGGGAAAGTAAAAACAGTAACGTCTTTTCAGCTGTTCAGTATGATATTTATAAGCATTATTTTTTATGCGATGATGTATTCAAGCTATTTTGTAAGAGAACCTGATTTGCTGATGATGTCAACGGCGGCATTTCTTTCGTTTGCCGTGCTTTTGACTATGTCTGTGCCGTTGTTTCTTTTTGCCGAGCATTCGTCAAAAAATAATATCATTCAATATGTCCAGTCCAAAAAACCTATATTAAGCGGAACATTTTCGTTTATTTATATTATTTATTTTGTATATGCGGCGGTTGTGTCTTTGATTTCTTTTTCTCTTCTGTTGAGTAATTTTATTAATCCGGGACTGTCGTTTGCAATATTTTTTATTCTTGCAATTATTTGTTGCTATTATGCGGCGTATAAAGGGATTACGGGAATAGGGCGAGCCTCGACTGTTTTTTTTATTCTTATTTCAATTTCGATTGTAATTGTGTGCGTTTCGTTATTTTCTCGAATAAGAATATTAAATTATTCATATGTTTTTTCTGAGGATTTTAACGGGCTATGGGAGAATACGTTTTATTTGTCGGGGCAGGCGTCGGCAATTCCGGCAATATTTCTTTTTGTTCACAAAATAAAAAATAACGTAAAAAAGACTGTCATAACGTCAATAGCCGTTTCAATGTCGGTTGTTTTTGTGTTAAGCTTAATTGCGTTTGGAGTTTTGGGAGAATATTTCTATAAAACGCCTTATCCGTTTTACACATCGACACAGTTAATTGAAGTAGGAGCATTTCAGAGGCTTGACGTAATATTTTTAGCTCATTGGACGGTGGGAATGTTTGTAAATGTTTCGATATCGCTTGCGGCACTGCGTGAAACGGTTCAAAGTTCTTTTTCGGCAAAAAAAGCAAAAATTCTGAATCCGACATTTGCATTTATAATAGTAATATTTGCGTTTGTTTCTATTAAAAATTCAAATATAATTAATATTATTACAGACGTAAGGTTAATAATTATAATGTTTCTCTCAGCCGGGTTTATTTTTCCTTTGACAGCCGTTTTAATTATGGGAAAGAAAAAATTAAGCGGCACAACGGCAAAAACTGTAGCGGTATCCGTTGCGGTTTTAATGATTTTTCCGCTTTTCAGCGGCTGTCAAAAGACGCAAATACAGGACAGACTGATTATAAAAGGCATTGGAATTGATAAAGTCGGAGAAGAATATGCCGTAACCGTTCAATATGTTGACAACTACTCGGACGGAGATAAACAAAGCAATAAGTGCTTGCAGGTAAAAGGAAAAAGCATTGGCGAGGCGGTAGGAAATATAAAAAACAGTTCGGGAAACGAGCCTTTTTTAGGTCAAAATTCTGCAATGATAATTGGCTGGGATACGGCTCGTAAAGATATAGACACAATGCTTGATTATTTTATTCGTTACAGCGACGCTCGTCCAACCGTAAAGCTTTACTTGAGCAAAACAACAGCCGAAGATATTTTAACTCTTTCCGTTTCGGGGGAACTAATCCCGATAGACCATATGACAGCGATATCTCCCTCGAATTCAGAAACAGATAATTTGTATACTATTCTTGATTTTATAAATCTTTCTCAAAGTTCTACGGATACTCCGACTTTACCTGTTCTTGAAGTTGACCAAAATACCGTTAAACTTTTGGGAGCCGCAGCGGTAAGCAATTATTCGGACGAATTATTTTTGCTGAATGAAGAAGACTATATTGCATACAAAACTCTTATTGGCATAGATGACGGAACAGTATTGAGTTTTGACGGCGTTTCGGGAAAAGTTACGGACTGCAAAACAAATATTTACGCAAATGAAACAAGCGGCACGCTTAATTTTAATGCTGTCAGCGAACTTGCGGTGACTATCCTTGAAAATCCGGATAACGTATCGAATAGCGAAATTGAGCGTCTGTTTGGAAAAAAGCTTACAGAGCAGGCGAACCGTTCGGCAGAAAAAATGCTGCGTGAAAAAGGCATGGACATTTATCGTTTCGGACGTCATTTAATGTTTGAGGATTCCAAAAAATATTCCCAAAGAGATTTATATACTAATAATCTGTACAAATGTAAAGTAAATATCAGAATAAATTGCAAAACCGTAGAAACAACAAGATAAAATAACGGTGATATTATTGTATATGTTGCACAAAAAAATGTAAATGTATTATCCAAAAATACCCCTTTAAAAAAGTTCTTATTTATTGTATAATTAACACGTAAGTAAAAAATTTACAAAAGATGTCCGCAAATAACAAGTAAATAATAAGCTTATGGTCGGGCATATAATTTTTGTCAATGATAAAGTTGCTTCACGTATTAAAAATAAAGGTGGGATATTATGGGATTTACAGTTACATTGGGAAAGATTATCAAAGAGTTTTCTTTGGAGATTGTTTATACGCCTCGTGACCCTAACGATTTGCTGGTAAGCGTGCCGGATTATAACCGCCCCGGTCTGGAGCTTACAGGATATCTTGATTATTACGATAAAGACAGGATTCTTATTATAGGCAAAAAAGAGTATTATTATTTTGAAAGAATGTCACCGGAAGAAAGAACGCAGTCGCTTGACAGGTTTTTGTCGCTCGCTCCGCCGGCAATGATTTTTTGCAGAGGTTTGCAGCCTTTTGAAGAGATAAAAACTGTAGCCGCTATGTATGGCGTGGCTATTCTTATATCTCAGGACGCCACAAGCGAATTGACAGCGTCGCTCGTATCGTTTTTGAATGTTGAGCTTGCTCCTCGTGTTACACGTCACGGAGTTTTAGTCGAAGTTTACGGCGAGGGTCTTCTACTTATGGGTGACAGCGGAATAGGCAAGAGCGAAACGGCAGTTGAACTTATCAAGAGAGGTCATCGTTTGATTGCAGACGACGCTGTTGAAATAAGAAGAGTTTCAAATAAAACATTGGTAGGTTCATCTCCTGCAAATATTCGTCACTTTATCGAACTGAGAGGCATAGGCATAATAAACGCTCGTCGCCTTTACGGTATGGGTGCCGTTAAAATGACAGAAAAAATTGACATGGTTATAAATCTTGAATTGTGGGATAACAATAAAATTTATGACCGTATGGGCATGGATACGGAATATATGGAGATTTTGGGAAACAAAGTTCCTGCTATTACCATTCCCGTTAAACCCGGACGAAATCTTGCCGTAATTATTGAGGCTGCCGCAATGAACAACAGACAGAAAAAAATGGGTTATAATGCCGCTAAAGAACTTCTGTCAAATTTGGGTATGTCATACGATACCGACAGCAGCGGAAAAACTAATATAGGCTGGGAGTAATTGATTATGAAAATTGTTGCGGATACGCACACGCATACGATAGCTTCTACTCACGCTTACGGAACAGTAAAAGAAATGGTCGAAGAGGCTGCGGCATTGGGCTTGTATGCGATTGCCATAACAGACCACGGTCCCAATATGCCCGGCTCTCCAAGACAATGGTATTTTAATAATTTGAATGCGATTCCGTCCACTTATTTGGGAGTGAGAGTTCTTAAAGGGGCAGAGGCAAACATAGCGGATTTTGACGGAAATCTTGATATCGACGAGCCAACTTTGAAAAGCTTGGAGTGGATTGTTGCGTCTATTCATGACCCAACTCTTGACACAAGCATAATACAGCCGGATTTTGAAACTTGTACTGCCCTTTATTTGAATGCCGCTGAAAATCCATACATAAATGTTATAGGACATTGCGGTACTCCTCGATACAAATTTGACTATGAAGAAGTTATTCCCGTTTTAGCCGAAAAGGGTAAACTGATTGAAATTAATGATTCGGCATTCAAGCGGCAAAAAAACTCCATTCCAAATTGTGTGCAAATTGCGAAAATCTGTAAAAAAGTCGGAGCTTCTATTGTTGTAAATACGGACGCTCATTTTATGACGGAGTTGGGCAGATTTGACGGAACTTTGAGAATGCTGGAAGAAATACAATTTCCGGAAGAGCTTGTTGTTAATTCTTCAATAGAGCGTTTTGAAAAATATCTAAGAGAACACAACTTGCCTTTGCGAAAGCTTTGGACATAATATTATCTGAAAATATCTTTGAAGATACGAAGGGATTACGATTAAGTTATGATTAAGAATGAAAATATCGGCAAAGTTATAGAGTTGGCTTTGAACAAAGGCTGTAAAGTATATGAACAAGAACCCCTCAGCAAATACACAACATTCAAAATAGGCGGAAAAGCGGACGCTGTTATTGTTGTGGAAAATGCGAATGCAATGTCGGAACTTGCCGCAAAATGCGCCGAATTAAACGTACCTAATTTTGTAATTGGGAACGGTTCAAATTTGCTTGTCAGCGACGACGGATATAATGGCATTGTATTTAAGCTTGACGGCGATTTTCGTCAAATCAGTATTGCAGATGAGAATACAATACAATGCGGAGCAGGAACAACTCTTGCAAAGCTGTGTAAATTTGCGCTTGAACATCATCTTAGCGGACTTGAATTTGCATGGGGGATACCCGGTTCTGTCGGCGGAGCTGTGTACATGAACGCAGGAGCTTATAACGGCGAAATGAAAAATGTTGTGGTTTCATCTTCTTATATTGCCCCTGACGGAACACCGGGAACGTTTTCGGCAGAGAATATGAAGTTCTCTTATAGACACAGCGTTTACTGCGAAAACAAATACATAATTACAAATGTTACCATAAAATTAGTCCCCGATGATTATGAATCAATACGAGAAAAAATGGAAGACCTTATGGGCAGAAGAAAGTCTAAACAGCCATTGGAGTACCCAAGCGCCGGCAGTGTTTTTAAACGTCCGGGCGAAAAAATATATGCAGGTGGTTTGATAGAGGAATGCCAACTAAAGGGAACTCAGATTGGCGGTGCTCAGGTCAGCGAAAAGCACGCAGGCTTTATTATAAACAAAGGCAACGCAACTTGCGAAGACGTTTGCAAACTGATTAAACATATTCAAGATACGGTATATAATAAAAAAGGCATTAATCTTGAATGCGAAGTTATGAGAATTGGCAATCCGACCGCTTTTTGAAAAAAGCTTGGCAAAAATTTTAACAGGCTTCGCCTTGATATTAAACAGCGGACTGAAAACAGAAAGGAGAAAATGGACAATGGAATTTTTGATTGTTAGCGGCATTTCGGGAGCGGGAAAAACTTCTGCACTTCATGCTCTGGAGGATATTGGATTCTTTTGTGTAGACAATATTCCGCCGGCATTATTAACTACGTTCTATGAATTGTGCGATAAATCTGCAGATGAAAGAATGAAACGTGTGGCGGTAGTTCTTGATATTCGCTTGGGTAATTTTTACGAAGAATTTTCAGCGGCGGCGGCTAAGCTTCGCAAAGAAAACTACCATTACAAAGTTCTCTTTCTTGACGCAAATAATGACGTTCTTGTCAAAAGATTCCGAGCTACCAGACGAAAGCACCCTCTGTGTCCGGATTCGTCGATTTACACTATTAACGAAGCGGTTGACCTTGAAAGAGAATTGCTTATGAAACTCAAACAGTCGGCGGATTATCTTATTGACAGTTCTTATCTTTCGACAGCCCAGTTAAAAGAACGCATATCCACACTGTTTTTGTCAAAGGATATTTCCGCATTAGCCGTTACGTGCGTGTCATTCGGTTTTAAGTACGGCGTGCCAACCGAGGCGGATATTATGTTTGATGTTCGCTGTCTTCCAAATCCGTTCTACATAGAAGATTTAAAATATAAAAACGGATTAGATGAGCCTGTCAGAGAGTATGTGTTGAAATGGGAGCAAACTAAAGGACTTTTGCAGCGAATTATAGAATATGTGGATTATACTCTGCCTTTGTATGAAGACGAGGGTAAAAGTCAGCTTGTTATTGCTATCGGCTGCACAGGCGGAAGACATCGTTCGGTGTCGCTTACTCAGGAATTGTACAATCATTTAATTGAAAATAAACATAAAGTCAGCGTTCATCACAGAGATATCGGAAAAGCATAAAAGAGGTGTGAGAAAATGTCTTTTTCTTCCGATACGAAAAAAGAATTGTGCCGCTGCAAGACAAAACCTCGCGAAATGAGAAAAGCCGAAGCATACGGACTTATTTTGTTTTGCAAAAAGTTTTCTTCGAATGAGATTTTTTTTCGCACCGAAAGCGAAACCGCTGCAAAAAGATTTACGGAAATCACAGCAGCCGAAACCGGAGTAAAAGCTGAAATAAAAGAAACTGTTATTTCCGGAAAAAATGTAAAATTATATAAAGCCGGTATCTATGACGTTGAGGATTGTAAGCGGATTGAAGCTTGTTTCGGACATGATGCCGGAGAAGTTTCTCTTAGAATCAATCGGGCAAATATTGAGTTTGACATATGTGCGGAGGCTTTTTTAAGAGGAGCGTTCTTGACTTGCGGAAACGTCAGCGACCCCGAATCGGAATATCATCTTGAATTTAACGTAGGATACAAAAATCTTGCAAATGACCTATGCCGTATCATACAAGAAACTTCGGAGTGCGTTGGAGAACGCATTATTGTTCCAAAGATTGTTTCACGAAGAGGCTCGTATGTTGTGTACCTTAAGGGAAGCGACGATATTGCCGACTTTCTTACTTTAATGGGGGCAGGTAATGCGAGTATGACAGTTATGCAGGTTAAAATTCAAAAAAGCTGTAAAAACCAACGAAATAGAAAAGCCAACTCTAAAACTGCCAACACCGAAAAAACAGTATCGGCAGCAGTTAAGCAGATACAGGCTATTAACGATTTGGAAGAAAGCGGCGTTCTTGATATGCTTAGCGAAGAACTTCAGGAAACTGCAAAAATCAGACGGAATTATCCGCTTGCTTCTTTGAACGAACTTTGCGGATATTTTTCGACGCCGATAAGCAGATCAAGCTTAAACAGACGTTTGAATAAGCTTATTGCTCTCAGTGGGCGAGGCTGAATCAAATTGTAAGGGCAAAGCCCTTACAATTTCCCGCTTTTTGAAAAAAAGCGGTGCGGCAGACTTCGTCTGCCGGATTCAGCCTCGCCCTTGTGTGTCAAAAAACTTTTTTAGAATAAAATTTTAAAATATTAACAAATTGTTGTTTGATTATTTTGTCAATTTTTGATATAATCAAAGTTGTTGATTATAAATGAATAAGGAGGAATCCGTTATGGGTTATACAATCGCACAAAAGATTATAAAAAATCATCTTCTCAGCGGAGAAATGAAAGTCGGAAGCGACATAGGTCTCGTTGTCCGTGATTCCGATGATCATCGGGCTGTCTTTTCTCGCCACCCAGATC
>CACWIU010000012.1 GCA_902761025.1 uncultured Ruminococcus sp.
ACCTTTACTTTGTCACCCTTGGCAAGAAATTTCAATGCCTGATTCAGCTTCGTGTTAAAATCATGAGTATCGATGTTCAGCGAAAGACGAACTTCCTTTATATCGACAACCTTTTGATTTTTTCTTCTTTCTTTATCTCTCTTTGCCTGTTCAAAGCGAAACTTACCGTAGTCCATAATCTTACAAACAGGAGGCTTTGCATCGGGAGAAATCATGACAAGATCAAGATTTTTCTCTATCGCAAGCTTCATAGCCTGTGAAGAAGACATTATGCCCAGCTGAGAACCGTCCGAGCCTATCACTCGCAGTTCTTTTTCTCGAATTTCCTCATTAACGAGGCGTTCCTTGTTGCTAATGGTTAAGCACCTCCAACATAAAATATCAATAAAAAACGCAGACGATTTGACCGTCTGCCGCACAATACCACAAAGACCGCCGCCCTTTACGAACGGAGCCTAAATATAAGTATTGACCCGTGCAGACAACACCCCACAGGTGAAAGCATCAAATGCCTTGCTTTATTGTTCCCTACTATTCTATCATCTTTTTTCTTTCTTGTCAACACATTTTTTTAATGTTATGCCTATCTCATAAAAAAATATGCGTTCCCAATGAAAAAATATCCATTGGGAACGACATTGAAAGGAGAAACATGAAATCATGAAAAAACACACGACAATAACACGATAACAACGCATCAGCCCTGCGGCTGCTGGGGAGCGGTCTGAGCTTCATACAAAGCTTTGTTGTAAAGCTTCTTGTACTTCGGAGAAGCATTGCATGTCATACCATACTCTTCCTCTGTAATATCAGCATATTGAGCCTCTTCAAAAAACGGAAACATAAGCTTAATCATTAATCGGCTGTCTATAACTGTTTTTACTACCGTACAAACAAAATATCCTACGGCACAACCGCCCAAACCGCCTGCAAGAGGTCCGTATGTAGGCGCTAATATCGGCATGAATACTGCGGCTGTAAATATAAACAACAGAGCCATTCCGCCAATAAGTTCCGCTGCAAGTATCAGTACGTTTTGAGCAATTCTTTTCCAACAGTTATAATAAATAGCCACGCCGTCAGATGCGCTTGTAAAAAGAGTTTTTCCATCACGCCAAAATGTATATCCCAAAATCAAATCATAAGCAAAGCTCAACGCAGCGCCTACAAAAATCTGCGCTAATTTAATCAGCTGACCCAACACGAGAACACTCATCTTTTTTTCAAGAAAAACATTCAAATGTTTTTGCAGCTGTCCAATCGAACCCTTAACAATTCGGCTGTAAGCCAAATAGTCATTGCACGACGGAAATCTATATTCAACAAGTTCCTTTGCCATAGCGTCCATATCGTCAGCTATAACGCCAACCGAAACAGCGTCGGTTACAACTGCCACATGGGACGCGTGAAATTTATAACCTACAAAAAATTCTACCCCAAACGCAAATCCAACTGTAAATATCAGCCATATCAAAGTTCCGACCCATCCTACTTCTCCTCCCATTATAGCTGAAATCACTTTCATAATAATCAGAGAAAAAGCCAAAGACGCAATCGGAATTAAAACTCTAAAAAATACATATTTAAATGTCTTGTTAAAAATCTGTTCCGGAGAAAGTTTATCCATTTTATGTGACCTCCACATTTATAATTTTTGGCATCAAATTTTTATGTTTCTATTATACCACAATATTCACATAAATGTAAATAACCTTTATCAAAATTTATTTACAAATGTTATAGAATTATTTGTTAAATTTTCTTATTTTTTTCGGCAATTTTATTTCAAGTGAGCAAATCTCACCTAACGCGGCTTTTTCATTCCGACTTGATAAAGCAAAACTTTTTTCAATAGTCAGAAAGTCTATCAATATGATTGATGAATTTTTATATTTCGATAAAAAAATCGTTATTTTCACAATAGATTTTTTTTATGATATATGATATACTTGCATGAGAGTTTGTTCGATAAACTGCAAAATATAGATTAAAAAACCCACCGGCAACTCAAATTATAACACGTCAGCGGAGGTAAAGAAATGGCAAAAACAAAAAACAAATTGGCATTTACATTGCCTGTATTGGGCTTGGTTTGTTTATTAGGACTTTGCTTTGAGTATGTTATAATACTGTTCGAACAGTTTATATACAATAAAAATTATTATAAATTCACTATAACCGAAAGTATAACGCACTGGCTTATTACAAGCGTTCTATGGGGAATGCTTGGATTAGTTCTTTTTTACGTGACCGCTCGAATATACAAATTCAATCTTCTGAAAAAAGAAAAATTGCCCCAAAAAAGAGATATCTTCACAGAAATATTTCTTTTAATTGTTGCTTTCGCTGTTAAACTCTTGGTTTATGGGGGTTGGAAACCAATTATTGATTTTAAACAATCCGGTTGGTTTCAATTTATTTTTCAATACATTTACTATCTGTTTGAAGCAGGCATTCTGCTCATGATGATAATATTTGTTCAAGAATCTGCCGAACGATTCCTACGAGCAAAAAAAATCAAACTTACAAATTTGCCGTGGGGCGGTATTGTTCTGTCGCTTACATGGGGCATAATTCACACCGTAACAGAAGTCAGCTTGCCCATTGCTCTTTGCATAACTATGCTTTCATTATTTTTCGGAATTGCCCATATTGCGGCAAACAAAAATTTTTATATTTCTTATGCAATGATTTTAATTCTGTATTTAGTCTAATCTTTACCCCACCTATAATTATAGGTGGGGTTCATCTTTTTTGGTTTATTACGTATTGCCCTTGGATATATTCGTCTAATGCCGCCAAATCTTTTAAATCTGTCTTTCCGTCGCCGTTAACATCTGCCGCCTGTGCAAAGCTGCCTTTCAGCGTACTTTTGCCGAGAAGATGCTGCGTAAGAATTTTTTTGTCGTTTTGATTAATATTGCCCTCGCCGCTCACATCTCCATACACAATAATTGTATAACGTCCGTTGAAGTCAGCGACGTTGCAATCGTATTCAAACGTCATTCCCGTTCCGATATTTCCGCTTGTTTTCAAAGTTCCGTCTGCCGAATAAACTTTTATGTCTTTTCCAATCGTATTATTTTTCATATTCTTTTTGAACTGTGCAGCCGTTGTCCCCGTTTCAATTCCGCTTATAATAAAATTATTGTTGTCCAATAAATAGGGAATTTCTTCAACAGGCTTAATGTCCGAAGATACGGTCTTTGAAGAAAATACTTCAGTATCTTCTTTATTTGTTTCAATTTTGTTTTTCACGTCTTCTATGTCGGACATATCAATAAAACGAAGGCTAATTTGATTTTCGTCGGGAATAACACAAACGCAAGTATTGCCCTGAGAACGGAACATCGTATTACTCGGAGCATATTCCAAAGAAAATTCGCCGTCATCACAAACTGCCGTAATACAACCGTTTTTTAATCCGCACTTAAAGTTGTCTGTTACTGCGATACCATTGGAAAAATCAAAGCCGCCGCTCAGTTCTTCTACACGCAAATCGTTATAAATATAAACACTTCCGCAACCGTCGGAAAAACAATTTCGGCATTCGGGTATAATACGTTTTGAAAAAATATCAATCATAACGCTGTCGCTGCCATTTGTTAACAACAATCCGTCGCTTCCGGAAATAAAAACTATGCTTCCGTCACGGCTAACCGTCATGTTATATACTCTGTAATTAAGCTTTTCGGAATAAATCAACTCGCAGCTTTTTGAAAACACTTTAAGACTATTATCTTCTGTTAAAATATAATAATTATTATTTTTATCCACAGCAAATGTACTCAAAGTTGTAATCTCTTCATTATTTATAACTTTGGATTTTTGAATTTTAGTTTCACAATCATAACTCTGTATTAAAATATTATTATTACGCATATTACTATCATATTGATTAATAAAAAAATAGAATTTTTTATTACAAAATGCGTATGTACTTTCTTCAACAGAGATATCAAGAATATTTTCTGTTATTTCTTTGTATTTGTCAACAGAAATTATTTTATAATTTTTATCAAAATCACTTAATATATACAGTGTTTCGTCATTCGAAACAAATACTTCTAAAATTCTGCCGACATTACTCAAACTTACAACCGTTTCGGCGTTTCCGACATAATCAAAAGAAAAAAACGAATAAAATGAAAATACCAAAAGCAACATCACGGCAAAAAGCAGTATTAATCTTTTCATATCTCATTATTTTATGTTTTTACTTATATTTCTCGGCGGCGGCTACGGCAAGACGGTCACAGCGTTCGTTTTCGGGGTGTCCGCTATGCCCTCTCACCCACACAATTTCAACCTCATGCTGTTCGTAAAGTCCGAGAAGTTCTTCCCACAAATCGACGTTGAGAGCAGGTTCTTTTTTGTTTCTCATCCAATTATTAGCCTGCCACTTTTTCGCCCAGCCAAGCTTTAACGCATTGCAAACATACTGCGAATCACTGTACAGCGTAACTTTACAAGGCTCTTTCAGACACTTAAAAGACTGAAGAACAGCATTTATTTCCATTCGGTTATTTGTAGTTTGAGGTTCTCCGCCGCTAATTTCTTTTTCTTTTTGACCATATCGCAAAATTGCTCCCCAACCGCCGGGTCCGGGATTTCCCTTGCAAGCTCCGTCCGTAAAAATCTCAACTTTTTTCACACACACATCTCCTCTTCCGCTTTTTCCGCTTTTTCCGCTTTTTTGAAAAAAAGCTTGGCAAAAAACTTAAACAGGGTTACATCAACTCATAACAAATTATATTTAACATTGATTTAAAAGCATATCCCATATTGTCAACAGGATATGCTTTTTTATGTCAACGATTATTTCAAAAGACCGCGTAATTTTATATAATTATAAAGTAAAACTACTGTTTCGTCAATTCCGATTTTTCCGCTGTCAACAGTCAAATCATGAGAATTTGCTTCTCCCCACTTCTTGTCAACGGAGTAAAAATTATAAAACGAAGAACGCTTTTTATCGGTCTTGATAATTTTCTCTTTGGCTTTCTCTTTAGTCAGTCCCTCTCTGTCAACAACTCTGGCAATTTTAGCGTCCATATCGGCATGAATAAATACGGAAACAAGATTCGGACTATCGCTCAGAATACTGTCGGCACAGCGTCCTATAATTACGCATGATTCTTCTTCGGCAATTTTCTTAATTGTTTCCACTTGAGCCTGATAAACCTTTTGATTCAACGGAACTTCCGCAAAAGACATCGGGTATGCGTCCATAGCAAGAGAAAAAAGCAGACTTCGAGTTGGCATTTCATCGTAAAACTCAACTAAATTTTCCGACATTCCGCTGTCCTTGGCGATTTTACCGAGCAGCTCTTTGTCGTAGAATTTAATGCCCAACTTTGCGGCAAGCTTTCTTCCGACCTCATGGCCGCCGCTTCCGTACTGACGACTGATTGCAATAACATACTTATCACTCATCTTAAAAAACCTCCTTAACGATGTTTCAACATTATAATATGTATTTTAACATTTTTTCGGAAATTTTTCAATATAATTTATAAATATTTTATAAATTTTGCAGTATGTATCCCATAACCGTAAAATCCGTCAAAAGCGTTCTTAATTCGTTTGCAAATGCCATAAGATAACCAAGATATATTGTCGCCGACATTGCCAAAGCTGTAAATACATACGAAGTTATATATATTTTGTTTGATAATTTTTTTAATGACGCCATACTGTCAAATATTGCCACCGTTGCCGCTGTAATTACTGGCATTAATATATCGAGAGTATAACGGTAATGAGAGCCTGCCTTGCACATATCAATATACGCCATAAGCAAAGCCGAAACTATTAAAATCAGTATAAAAGCCGTCTTGAATTTATCCTTTTTTCTACAAAAAACAGGCGTCAACATCAACCCCCATGTAACGGGATAATTTAATATGCCCATTGTTCTGCCGTTATAATTAAAACGTCCGTAATTTGATAATGCTTTTGATTTAATTTCAATATACGGAAAGTTAGTATTAATATTAGGCTGCTGAATAAAATAATGATAAATTGTTGCCGGAATCATTGCAAAAGAAAACGTATTGGCTTTTGCCATACTTACAGTTAATTGATAATTAAAGCCAAACTCAAACGGATTTCCAAACCGCTTAAAATTATAATTCATAATAAGAACCGCGCCAACGGCAACAGGCATGCCAATAGCCGAAATGTAACATATTTTATTTTTTATGCTTTCTTTTTTGCTCGTAAAAATAAACAATGCCGGAACAACAGCTGCTGCGCCATATAAAAGCATTGTCGGACGTGAAGCAGCTATAAGCGCCACCGACAAGCCCGTAAGGACTAAAAATATAATTCTCTTCTTGAAATTTTCTTCGTAATACGCTTTTAACAAAAAATACAAAAAGGCTGCTGTCCAGGTAATACCCGATATTACCGCCATATAGTAAAATCGTTTGTCCAATGCCGCCGCAAAAATCCCCGAACCAAATATAACGGCTATTTCACCCAAAAAAGCCAACACTAACGGCACATCTTTACAAAATCGTTTCAAAAATTCTATATATAACAAACTGATAAATATTATAGCGTAAATACAAAGCAATGCCGACGCATACTCCGCTGTCGCAACATATCCGGTCAGTATATATACAGGATAATAAACCGTAAAGACCGGCGCAGTGCCAAAATAAGAATAAAATTTTCCGTCATAATAAGCCCTGTCCCAATAATCGCCCGTCGCATTCTTTGCATTTCTTTCGCTTCTGTCATACGGGTTGTCAAGAGCCTGTAAGGCTTCCGCATCGTAATCAACCGCCAAATCCAGCCTGCCTTGCTTAAATGATTCAAAAAGCTGTCGATACTGGTCTTCGTCCGCAAGGTTTTCCGCAGGGTAAACGTCAAGCAGTTCAATACTGTCTTTATTAGAAATATTCAGAATGGTCGAATACACCATAACACACATTAACGCGGCTATAATTCTCAGCAAAATATAATCGCTTTTCCTCAGCGTCATCTTCCATGCACCATAAGCAACTACAAACACAACCATAAACAAAATAACACATCTTAAAATACTAAAATGAAAATCAGGAATTTTATTAAGTGTAATTGCAGACACTGTTACAAAATCCGTTGTATCGCCTACGGTTATCCGCAAGTTTTTTACTTCTCCAAACGAACTTACTTTACAATAGTTTCGCCTGTTATCACCGACATACATAGAAACCGTTGAACAGTTATAATCGTATCCGTCCCGATACGCAAAATTATCGTCCAGATAAGCAATATCAACATCTACAAACTCGTAGTATTCCCCGGAAAGCTCCAAATATAAATTTTTTATTTCTGTATTTATGTCTTGGACTGCAATTATTCCTTTTTTCAAAACAATTCCACCGTCGGTTAACTCTGCATTTTTGCCGTCAAGCGTTACAGATGATAAATCTATGTCATACTTTTCAGCTCCGCTTAGTTTTAAACTTATTGCCGAAAAATTAGATATTATACATTCTGTTATTATACATAAAGCAATAATAACTATTAATTTAATTATACTGTTTTTTTTCATCAAATCCCACCCTTTTAAAATTTTTAAGCAAAAAGCTATTGCTATTCAGATTCAGACTTTTTTTCTTCGCTTTCAGAAATTCTTCCCCTAATCTTCCCAGCTTGATATACGCAATATAAAACCGCAATAACAGAAATAGTTCCGCCTATTCCGGCAAAAAGATATTTTTGTTTATCATTGTTTTCAAATATATCTTCGGAACGCTTTTGTATTTGTGAAAAATCTTCTTCCGAATCCCAATCATGCTCCCTTTTAATGTCGGAAACACTGTTATTTTCTTTATTGTCGGAAGAGTTGTTTTGATTTTTCTTTGCTGAAGAAGACGATTTACTTTTGCTTTTAGAAGAAGATTTTGAAGAAACAGAAGACGAAGACACACCGCTGTATTTCGAAACATATCCTTTTGATACGTTTCCGCTCTGTTTTTGAGAAGAACTGCCGCTCTCTTGACCCAATACGTCAGTTTTTCTTAAAATTGAAATTTCCACAAAATCAGACAGGACAATTTCTGCGTCATTCAAAGACTTGTCAACAGCCTGTTCAAGAAAAAACGATATCTTTTGTTCGCTTCCCGGTTTTCCTGTATTAGCGGTAAAATTCAAGCTTGCAATATCTCCTTTTGTCATATTTTCGGAAAACAAAATAATCATATCAACCGAGCCGTTGTCTGCATTAACGCTTAATTCTCCGTCTTGAATCATGCTGCCGTCCTTAAAAGACAAATACTCATTATTAAAATTAATCTTAAACTGAACTGCTTTTATATTAGTGTCTTCTTCTGCTCTTAACACTGCGTTAAAGGAGCGTCCTATATTTACGCTTTCGGGACACACGACAGTAACTTTGCTTACCGAAGCTTCTGCCGTTAGAAAAAAACTCGGTGCAAGTGCAAGCAGAATAAAAAAAATTATTTCAATTTTAATAATACAAAAACGCTTCATAGGCTACACCACGCTCAGCAAAAGATTTTCTCCAATTACAACTCCGTAAGAGTCTTTTCCGTGTCCTATAAATTGTGTTTTCGCCAGAGGAATATTTCCCGTATATTTTTTTAAAATTGGAAGATAAAACTCTTTTTCTGTATTTTGTTCCAATTCTGTAAATGTTCCCAACAAAACGCCGTTAACCTTATCAAACGCCCCCAGCATTTTTAATTGGCTGAAATACGCAATAGTTTTATAAATATCCCCGGACATAGATTCCAATAATAAAATTTTGCCGTTTAAGTCAGGAAAGTATTCTGTTCCCGCCAATTTCAAAAAACATCTTATGTTTCCTCCGACTACAATGCCCTCCATGCCGTCGCCGTAAACCATATCATAAGGGAATTTAAACAAATCGCTTTTTTGATATATAAAAGTGTTAATAAAAGCGTTTATTTTATCGGTATTTTGTTCTTGATTTATCAACAAATTTCTCACCTGATACAAAACCGATGATTTCCCGGTTTTATTATAAATCGCATTAATAACAGTAGTAAGGTCACTGTATCCCCAAAAAGTTTTATCGGCTTTGGCAATAATATCATAATCAAGATAAGGGATTATTTCATTTGCAATATCACCGCCTGAAATATCAAAAACAGCGTTTATATTATTATCTTTGTAAAAACTCATAAGTGCTTCGGCTCTCTCTTCGGCTGTTCCTTGAAAACCATTTTCATCTTTTTTATACAAAAAATCGCTAAGTTCCGGTTCGACACAAATATTTCTTAAAAGATTCAATAAATTTTCCACATATATTTTTGATGATTCCGACAAACCGTTGGAACATGCGGCAATACCAACTTTTTTCTTTATATTTTCATTATTTTTATTCATAAAAAATCAATTCCCAAACAATATCCCGACACTTATTTTTAAGTATCGGGATTCACTTTATTTTCACTGCTCTTTGAGTTGAAAATATATATTATTCGCCTTTATACACATGTCCGCCTTCGCCGTCATTGTATATAACGCCGTCATCGTAGCTATAAAAAGCATAACCGCCCGTATAGTCGTTCTCAAACCAATAACCATTTTCACTGCCGTTTCCGCCGTTTGTGTTTTGATTGTCGGCATTTTGAGATTCCGTATACTCATTATCGTTTCTGCGAGGCTTGCTGCGTTCCGGCTGCTGATTTTCCGTTTGATCACTTTGTCCGTAATCTTCGGAATTTTCATTGTTTTCATTATTTTCATTTTCATTATCCGGATTGCTGCGTTCGGTATTGTCATCGGTCAATTCGGCAGAATTTTCGTCATGCTTATATACAATCGTTGCTTCCGGCAAAGCATTTATTAACTCTTCATATTCCGATTTCGAAATTCCTGTTTCGGCAACATCAAGATAATGAAGTCCCGTACAAAATGTCAAATTAGAAAAATCCGTAATCTCATTGCCTGAAACATTTAAATGCTCCAAGAATGTCATTCTCTTTAAAAAATAAACTTCGGTAACATTTGTGTTTGAAATATCAAGCTCAAGCATATTTGTAATATTGCGTATCGGCCGAACACTGTCAATTTTTGTTCCGGACAAATCCACATTGCTCAAATAAGTCATATTTTCCAAAGGAGCTATGTCTTTCAATCTCGGCATCTTCAATTCCAGATTTCTCAAATCCGTAGAATTTTCCAAAGAAGAAATACTCGATTCTTCCTCGGTGTAAAGATAAAGCTCTTTTAATTTAGTCAGATTTTCCAAAGGAGAAAGGTCAGAACAGCTTTTTGCGTCTAATCTCAAAACCTGCAGCTTAGGCATATATTTTACCGCGCCGATTGACTTCAAATCACCGCCGGTTACCATTAGTGAAGTCAAATTTTTAAGCGAGCTTAATTTAATTATATCGTTTATATTATTATTTGACAAATCAAGCGTTTTCAGCTGAATCAAATCGCTGACATAACTCAAGTTGTCAAAATTACAACCGGAAATTGTCAAATTGCTGATTTGCGTCAAGGAATTAAGCCCCGAAAAATCTCTGACTTCGCAGCCGCTGAGCGATACTGTCTGAAGATACGGACAATCTGTCAAAACATCAAAAGAATCAATCGTTGTATCCGAAAGTTCAACGGTAGTAACAGCCTTGTTAAAAAATACGTTGCCGAAAATAAACTCTTCCTGCGCCAACGGACTTTGGGCTGCCGGAACTTCGTTTGTATCTATCGGAACACTGCTTACTGTTGCGGCAGACGAAACGCCCGTATCGGTATCCTCGCTGTCTTTTCCTTTTTCTTTACAAGCTGTCAGCATCGAAAAAAACATTGTCACACACAAAGCCGAGCAAATAATTTTTAGCGACTTGTTCATACTTACACCCCAAAAGCAATTATCATTCCCAATCGTTTTCATAATCATATACTTCGTAATCGTTTTCGTCTTCGTTCTCATAGCCATAATAAGACGGTTCCGAAACGATATCGTCTAAACCGTAGATATCTTCTATTTCCTCAGTATCAGTATCGGTATCAGCATAAGTATTTTCTTCCGTATTTTCGGAAGAAGTTCCTTCGTTTTCCGTATCGTCCGAAGAAGTATCGGTATCTTCCTTATTATTTTCCTTTTCCTGTTCCTCTTTGCCGCGGCTTAATTCTTCGTCCGTAATGACATAGCTGCTTGTCACCTCACAGCCGCTAAGCCATATCATAACTTTAACTACGTCCTCACGGGAAAGATTTGAATCGGTAACATCTAATTTCTCTAAGCCTATCAAGTCAATAAATATTTCTTTATCATCGGGATTAATAGCTTTCATATCAAGCTTTTTCAATTCCGTAAGGTTCACCAAAAATGATAAGTCAGACAACATATTGCATGCTATATTCAGATTTTCCAAATTTGACAGCGAAGACAAAACTTCACCGTCGGAAATCGCATTGCTTCCCAAATTGAGTTCTCTCAATTTATTGAAGCTGGCAATAGGAGAAATATCGCTGATTAAATTTGATTCCAAATTAATGGTTTCAATATCTCTGCAATTTCCAATAGCACTTATATTATCTATTAAATTATTCGTAAAATTAACCGTTCTAAGCTTGGTCAGTTTTTCCAAACCGTTCAAAGATTTAAGATTGGCATTAATAACAGAAAGATTTTCAAGCGAAGTTACTTTTGAAAGCGACTTCAAACTATTCAGGTCGCTTGTTCCAACTATCAAAGTTTTTAAATTCGGCATATCGCTCAAAAAGTCCAAATCTGATAAATTCGATGAAAGCACACCGAAATACTCAAGCTTCTTGCACTTTGAGATAAATTTCAAATCCGCATCAGTAAATGTAACATCTCCGAGCTGAAGCTCCGTATCCTCGGTACTGAATGTCACGCTGCCAATACGATAAGTTTCGCCTTTTGCAGAAGGCAAATCTCCTGTTGCAGTTAAAGACGCCGTAGTGTCAGCAGGCTGGTCGGGAGAATCAACTTTATTATCCTTATCTTTACAGCCTGCAATAGAAACGAGCATGCTTGCGGCAACTGCGGCACAGATTACTCTGTTTATACATTTCATATTGCAATTCGTCCTTTCAATGACTTTTTTATACAATTCATTATTATAGTTGGCTTTATTATAATATAATTGATAAATTAAATCAAGAAAAACAACAAACCTTTAACTATTTACTGTAAAAAAGTCACAAATCCTTAACAATTCGTTAAAAACATACTCCAAATCAATTCCAAATTTCAATAAATTTTTTGATAACTGAAACTGATGTTTCGGCAGCATGACGCAGAAACTCCGAATAATCCATATGTGAATTTTCGTCGCCGCCGTCAGAGATTGCTCTTATAATGGAAAATCTCACTTTATTTATGTAACAAGCCTGCGCAATCGCTCCGCCTTCCATTTCACAGGCAATAGCAGAAAAGTTATCAACAATACGCTGTTTCTTCTCTTTTGCATTTATAAAGCAGTCGCCGGTAGCAATAGTACCTTTTTCGCATTTTTTACCCAAATCTTTTACACACTGCACCAAGACTTCCGTAATTTTTTCATCGGTCGGAATATAGACAATATCAAGACCCGAAATCAATCCCGGCTTATCTCCAAGCGCTGTTGTGTCAATGTCATGCTGAACAACTTTATCCGCAACAGCAACATCGCCTATAAGCAATTTATCTGTCAATGTTCCCGCAACGCCCGTATTGATAATAACATCGGGATTAAATCCTAAAATCATTGTCTGAGCGCAGACAGCCGAAAAAACTTTTCCTATTCCGCACACGGCAGTCACAATTTTTTTATCCATAATTGTTCCGCTGACAAATTCAATGCCGCTTATATTAATAGTAATCTTATCCTCCATAAGCGCCTTTATTCCTTCAATTTCAATTTGCATAGCGCCTATTATTCCGATATCAACTTTATTCTGCATACTTAAAATCAACCTCCGATTTATTATTTAATATTGATAAATATTTCCTGCACTCATCTATACACGGCTGAAGCGCAAGATTTTGATAGTTGCCGCACTCTTTTCGGGACGCTCCGAAAACGGAGCCTTTATGAGCAATAATTCTTTCCAAAACATCTTTCACAACCGAAAGTACAGTCTGCGGCTCAACCGTATTTCTTACTAAAAGATAAAACCCCGTTTGACAGCCCATAGGCCCGAAATAAATCACATCGTCTGCAATAAGCGAACTTCTCACATATGTTGCGAACATGTGTTCAACGGTGTGCATGGTTATGTTATCCATATATTCCCCTGCATTCGGTTTGCGTGTCCTCAAATCATAAGTAACAACATCGCCGTCTATTCTTGAAATGTAAATGCCCGGCTCAATTTTATCATGGTCTGCCTTAAAGCTTTCAATCTTTTTTATGTCGCACATATTTAGTTTCCCCTTTATGACATGAATCTACATTATCTACTATAACGCAAAAATCCGCTAACGTCAAGTCAGCGGCAAACTTTTTGTAAATTTATTTTTTGGAAAACAAAGCGAAGCCTTTCAAAGTTTTTTGTCCAACTTTTTTTCAAAAAAGTTGGCGGATTCCAAAGGCAGAGCCTTTGGTGGGTTGTTAAGGGCAAAGTCCTTAACAATATATTACTCTCAAAAATTTTGACTTTAAAAATAACAAAGCACTTGCCCGTTAAAGGCAAGTGCTTCATGGTGCCGGTGGCCGGACTCGAACCGGCACGGTATCGCTACCGGTGGATTTTGAGTCCACTACGTCTGCCAATTCCATCACACCGGCGAAAGGTGGCGGAGAGATGGGGATTCGAACCCCAGATACGGTGGTAACCGTATACATGATTTCCAATCATGCTCCTTCGGCCAGCTCGGACATCTCTCCATCGCTTAACAGTGCTTTTATATTATAGCAAGTTAAGCGTTATTTGTCAAGGCTTTTTTCCAAATCCTTTAAAAAATTTTCCTACTCCTCGCCCCTGCTGCTGAGAGCCGTAACCGCTGTTATAAGGCTGACCTGCTCCCTGCGACGTCGGCGGCGTACCGTATGATGACTGCGAAGGTGACGGCATACTGCGATTTCCGCCCAATCTCGCCTGCTCGCGAGCATGTTTTAGGGATTCAGCCGTATAACTTGCAACAGGCCGTCCGATTGTATTCGGCAAATTAACCGCTACAATACTGTTCTTCATCATAAATCCGGATATCTGACCCAACATCTCTTTACACTGAGCTACGTCTTTACCGTCAAGATACAAAATTGCATCGCATGAGCCGCCCACCATTCGCATAGGAACTCTGCCGTATTTTTCATTCATTTCATTTTGGAACGCTTCAAAAGCTTCCGTAGCATTTTGCGTTAATTCGCCGTAAAAGATAACTTCAATGTCATCTTTTACAGGTGACAGCAGTTTGCCTACCACATTATAACCGTGATAAAGCGTCGTGAAAGTATTATCGGTAACTTTATTTACGCCCAGCAAGAAAATTTGCGTAAGCTTGTCAAGCACTTTGTAATCTTCAAAGGGCACTTTAGGTTCTTGATATACAGGCTGCTGAGGAGCTTGTCTTTGAGGCTGCTGCTGAACGGGTCTTTGCTGCTGTGGCTGCATTTTGGGCTGCGGCTTTGCCTGCGTTTGCTGAGGCGCCGGTGCCGGCTCCGGTTCGGGTTCAGGCTCTTCCGGCTGCAATGCAATAGCTCCAAATCCGTTGCTAATCATAAAATTACCCACAGCCGCAAGTCTTTCCTTAACCTTTGGAGCGTCAAGATTTCCGATATCAAACATAATGCTTACATACCTGTCGGAAAAACGGAATTTTGCATGGTCATATTTTTCTTCATATCCGTTAATAAACTCATCTGCCTGCTGACGGCTTTCAAGAAAAACATTTCCGTAAAAGAAAAACTCAACCGTAGGAACAGACGGCACTCTCACTTTCCCTCTTATTTCATAACCGTAAAACAATGCTGTAAAGGTTTTTTCGTTAACCTCGTTCACGCCCGACGCTACAAATACGTCTGCCAAACCTTTTACATTCATTCTATTCAACTCCTTATAAATATTAGATGTTAGTTTAATGGACTTATAGGGATACTTTTTCCCATTCCGAACTTTTAATTTATATTATAACATAAAAATTCTGAATAAGCATTACTTTTTAGTAAATTTTTTTATTTTTTTTATTTGAACAATCTAAAATCTTGAGTATACAATTCGCGTCTTGTAACGTCCGCAAAAAGCTCGTATCCAATCTGCTTTTCTAAAATATCAATAAGCAGCTGAGGATTAACATTTTTTTCATTTCCTGCCGGCAAAATAATTTCCATTTCCATACAGTCGTCATGATAGCCCAATTCGCACAAAGAAATATTTTCTTTTAAATTAACTTGTTTAAGCTCGCCTTTTTTATTTTTCTTTTCAGCCAAAATTTTTTCCTGCTGCATAAAATCGTAAGTAAAACGATAAATTTCTTCCGGCGAATGTTCCTCAGCCTTAATATAAATAACATATCTTGCATAGCATATCTCATTAGGTTTCATAATCGGTTCCGCAACATTATAAACAGTCAAACCTTTGGGCAAACATTCGTTTATTTTTTTTATAAACGCTTCGCAAGAATAATCGTCTTCCAGAAAACGTATGTCAACTGATTCATAAACTCCTCGAAACCCCAACGAAAGCGGAAGTGCAAAAGAAACATACAGCCTTGAATTATATCCCTCTGTATGCCACAGCGGCACACCCGACATTATTAATGCTCTGCTGAACGTTCTGTAAATATCTAAGTGAGAGATAAATCTGCACGCTCCGTCCTTACGATACCACACTCGCACGTTTTTCATAACAAACGCCTCCTCCGTATTTCGCCGCTCCGCAAACCGAACATGATTCCCTGCAATTCGGTGTCGTCTGATTATTGTAAGCTTTTTCACACTCACTCTTCAAAAATTTCTTAGTTACTCCATAGTCGATATGCTCCCAAGGCAGAATTTCATCAAAACTTCTTCTTCGCAAATAAAAATCCGGGTCAAGCCCGCAGTCACGAATTACGTCAAGCCACTTTTCTAAACTAAAGCACTCGTCCCAGCCGTCAAAGTGCAACCCTCGCTCAACCGCTTTTTCCAGAACTTTACACAACCGTCTGTCACCCCGGGCAAACACTCCTTCTAAATAGCTTACTTTTGCTTCGTGATAATTATAAACTATTTTCCTTGAAGTAATGTTTTCTTTTAGAGCCATTTGCTTACGGCGCGTTTCTTCAATGGAATCCTGAGGTTCCCACTGAAACGGCGTAAACGGCTTCGGAATAAACGAAGAAGTACTTATTGTAACTTTTACTTGCTTGCCCTTTTGACGGTTTTCATTATGATAATAGCAGTTCACTACCTTTTGAGCCAACTCTCCTATTCCCAAAACGTCTTCAAGTGTTTCCGTTGGCAGTCCAATCATAAAGTAAAGCTTAACGGCAGTCCAGCCGCCTTTGAACGCAACAGTACAAGTTTGTATCAATTCTTCTTCGGTTACGTTTTTATTTATAACATCTCTCATTCGCTGAGTTCCGGCTTCGGGTGCAAACGTCAAACCGCTCTTACGCACAGTCTTTAGTTTAGACAATATTTCGTTGTCAAATCCGTCTACTCGCATAGACGGCAGCGAAAGACTTACTTTCTCATCTATTGACCATTGAGTAAGCTGTTCAAGCAGCTCGCGTATTTTAGTATAGTCGCTTGACGAAAGCGAAGATAAAGATATTTCGTCATATCCCGTATTGCGGCAAAGCGTATGGCACTGACGGTCTATTGTATAGGGTGACTTTTCCCGAACAGGTCTGTTCAAAAAACCTGCCTGACAAAAACGGCAGCCACGAATACAGCCTCTGAAAATTTCCTGCACAACTCTGTCGTGAACTATTTCTATCAAAGGAACAACAAATTTTTCGGGATAAAAAGATTCGTCCATATTCATCATAATTCTTTTGCGAATTTTAGCCGGAGCATTATCGAGAGGAGTAATGTCTTTTATTATGCCTTTTTCATCGTAAGTGACATCGTAAAGCGACGGAACATATACCCCCTCAATCTGCGAACAAAGATGAAGAAATTCATCTCTGTTTTTGCCCTCGTTTCGGCATTTGCGAAAAAGTTCTATTACTTCAAGGTCTACTTCTTCTCCCTCTCCGATGAAAAAAATGTCAATAAAATCCGCAAGCGGTTCGGGATTGCACGCACATGGACCTCCGGCAACTACTATTTGAGAAAGACCTTTTCTGTCACGGCTTCTTAACGGAATATTTGCTAATTTAAGCATTTGCAGAACATTAGTAAACGAAAGCTCATATTGCAAAGTAAATCCGATAAACTCAAAATTTGTTATAGGCTCGCCGCTCTCCAGTCCCCAAAGAGGAATGTTCTTTTCTATCATAATTTTTTCCATATCAAGCCACGGCGCAAACACTCTTTCACACCATATATAAGGCACAGAATTAAATTGACTGTAAAGAATTTTCATTCCTAGATGCGACATGCCTATTTCATAAGTATCCGGAAAACAAAATGCGAAGCGAATATCTATTTCATCTTTATTTTTTTGCGCGCTGTTTATTTCTCCGCCAACATAACGTCCGGGCTTCTGCACTTTTAAAAGATAAGGCTCTATCTGCTTGTTTATCATAATAATTCGAAAACCTTTCAATTTTTACTGTTACAAAATATTATACAGAGATTTATTTCAATTTGCAACATCTTAACTAAAATTATACGAAAAAAAGACAGCAATCATTTGAAAGCTGTCTTTTTATATTTTTAATTTTTAATTATTTATTATTAACAAAGCTGATTCATTACAAGTCCCGTAATAAGCTTAGGATAAAAATAAGTTGATTTCTGGGGCATTTTTTCTCCTGCGGAAGAAACTTCGCAAACTTCGCTTATTTTAGTCGGATTCAAAATGAACGCACAATTTGCCTTGCCGCTGTCAACTGCTTTAACTGCCTTTGCGATTTGCTTTACATACGTGAGATTAATTTGCTGTGCCATATTTTCCGCATCTATGCCCATGAGCTTTTCAAGTATAAGAGTATGCAAAACAGAAACGTCCAACCCCTGCGACGCTTTGCTCTTATTCGGAAGAAGCTGCGGCATAATCTGTTTATTTTTCAGAACAAGCAATATCCACTTGCCCTGACCGCAGTACATTCCAAAAGCTTTATCGCCTGACTTATATTTTTCGGCAAGGACACTTTCAACTTCGTCAAGCTTATTATATTCTTTTATTTCAAAATATTCTTCGCAGGATTCAAGAACTCCGTTTAAATCAAACTGCTTTAAGTCACGCACAATTCTATGCGTAGGAAATACGACAAGTCCGGGGTGTTCCATATTAACAAGCATCATCATCTGATAATCAACCGCATCGCCCTCTTTAGCCAAACCGTTTTCACGGCAGTAATTACGATAATTCAACGCTGTTTCATAACGATGATGACCGTCCGCAATATAAAGCTTTCTGTCGGCAAAATCATTACAAATTGATTCAACCTGAGCGTCATCTGTTACAATCCACATTCTATGGATTACTCCGTCGCCGTCTGTTAACTCTATATCGGGAGTACGCTCCGAAAGACTGTCAAGTTTTGAAATGGTCTTTCTCTTTTCATCAGAATAAAGAGCATAAATCTGACTGAAATTACAGTTGGTTGCTTTCATCAGATTCAAACGGTCTTCCTTCGCCTTAGACAATGTAAATTCGTGAGGCAATATAACGCCTTTTTCAAACTCCTCAATTTTCACACGGACAATACAGCCTTTAACTTTATACTTTTTGTCATACGCTGTAAATTCTTCTTCGTAAATATACACAGCATTTTTGTCTTCTTTTTTGAGAATACCTTTTTCAAGCCATTCGTCTAAAATGCTTTTTGCGTTTTGATAAGGATTTTCACCTTTTGGCAACTCAAGACGAATAATATTATATTCATTGCGTTCAATGTATTCAACACGCTGTTCGTCGCTTATAATATCGTAAGGCGGACAAACCAACTCTTCAATATTTCCCGCTTTTTCCGTATCAAACCTGATTCCCCGAAAGCCTTTCACCAAAGCCATTATTCTATCACCTTTTCAAAAAAAATCTTAATCAAAAGACGACCGATAAATACAAAAAAATCATATTTTATCAGTCCTGTAAACTCACTCGCATATTATATCATAATTTTTTTTAATATTCAATTTTATTGTTGCCAAAATCTTATTCACAAAACCGCAAATTATGCGTAAAAACTATGAATTTTCTTGAAAATTTCACATTAATGCAACACAAAAGCAGACGTTTGTTATCCGCCTGCTTTTTCAAAATTACATAAGAGCATTAATCGCCATATTAATTAAACCTAACAACAATCCTATAACCGCTCCAAGATTTACTATTGTGTCAAGCTCCTTTTTCATTACCTGCAAAACAAGCTTTTCCAGCTCGTCCATATCCATAGCGTTTATTTTATCCTCAATCATCTGTGAGATATTCAGTTTTGCAAACAATTCGTCCAAAGCTTTATCAACCGTTTTTTTATAAAACTTTGTAATGGTGTCTTCGATTTTCTCCCGAGAAATATTTACGCTGCCTAATAAATCGCTTACAGATTTTATCTCGGTATCGTTTATTTTATTCAGAACTTCTTTACCGATAACGGCTTCTCCGTTTTTATCTATATATTTCTGAACCTCGTCACCAATCATTTTAGCGATAGAACCAACCAACTCATCGGTTAAAATCATTCTGAACATGGGATTCTGAATTTTCTCATTCGCTGCTCTAACACATTCTTTAGAAATAATATTTCCAACGCCGACGCTGTTTATTGAATCAAAAATTTGTTTTGTGATAGTGTTTGAAATTTTAGATTTAACGGCAGCGTAACCGTCTTCGTCTAATTTCGCCAAAGTCATTATTTCTGTTTTAATTTCGGTATCTAAAACATCGCTTACCTTGCCAATAATTAATGACTGTGTTTTTTCGCTCATTAATTTTTCTTTGATATCGTCCTGAGTAATCAAAGTATTTCCGACAACATTTCCTATTGCCTTTGCTAAACGGGGTTTTCCTTTCGGAATAGCTCCCGGAGTAAAAGGCAATGTATGCCCCAGAATCTTAACTTCGTTTCGAGGTCTGAAAAGCATTTTCACCGCAAGATAATTTGTGCCATAACCTATTACCGTCCCCATAATCGGAGTAATTAAATATTTTAAAATCATTTCTTACCCTTCCATAACATCTCCGGCACTCCATGCCGGATACAAATAATCATAATTTCCCTTGACAAAACCGTACATTCCCAACTTCGGAGAATAAACATACCAATACTCTCCGCTTGCGTCAATTACGTAAACTTCTTCCTGATAATACAGTTCGCCAATAACAGCCGATGTCTTTTCCGTTGGTTTTGACCTCAAAGCCAAATAACCCAAATCTACGTCAACAATATAAATCGTATACCCGTCATACGGTGCTTCGCCTGCTCCGACTTTAACTGTAACTTCAGGTTCGCTTTCGTATTGGCTTTCAATTTTACTTTCGATCTTACTTTCAAATTGACTTTCAATTTTGCTTTCAAGCTTACTTTCAAGTTGACTTTCAACTTTTTTACTTTCAGTCTTTTTGCTTTCGGACTTGCTTGAAACTTCGGATTTTGTTTTTTTGGATTCGCGAATTTTTTCTTCCGAAAGAAGAACCGAACTTATATAACCGACATCGCCCGTTTTTTCTTCAACACGCCACAAACCCGTTGAAAGTTTTCCCAAGATAGTAACAGCTTCATTCTTGTTCATACTTTTCATTTGAGTGAGGGCGTTCTCATCTGAATATACCGGAGTATAATCTTCTTTTATGTAATAAATAGACCCATAAGAAATTTCGGAATCATAATTGACTAAGTTTCTTTTCTTAATATACCCGAATTTGCCGAGCATTTCGCTGTACACAAACGTTTGTTCGGTTACAGTGTTATGTATTATTGAAACAATATCTCCGCATTTAAGATTTCCCATAGACTTACTGTCGTCTTTTAAATCTTCGATAAGCGGCACTTCAAAAGCTCCGGAAACATAAGCAATAGGATAATTTGACATATCCAAAGACGAACTGTTGCCGCCGCTTTCGCTGTCCGTTTCAGGCTCGCTGTCATAATAATTCACATCTACATCGGTATCTGTATCTGTTTCCGAAAAATCCGTATCCTCATTTTGATAAAAGGGCGACGACTCGCTGCTTTCAGTCAACGAACTGTTTGAAGCAATTTTGTTAACGTCAATTTTGCAGCTGCTTAACATTCCGGCTGCAAAGCACATAAGCAAAATTAAAGCACAAGATTTTTTAAACATACCTTTCCCTCCCAATTTAAAAAATCATACAACAAACATACTTTATTGTCAACAAATAAGTTGTAAATTTTTTTACCGAAAAAAAAACATCAGGCACTGTAAACTCAAATTAAGCCAACAGTGCCGACATCATATGCAATTAATTGATTTTTAGTGAAATATTAATAAAATCCGTCATAATTATTATTATTTCTATTTCCGCCGTAGAATCCATCGTCTTGGGAATCGTCCTGATAACGGCTTTGTCCGTATGGCTGGTTATTGAATGTACCGCCTTGATACTGAGTTTGCTGTCCGTACTGCTGATTACTCGACGTACCGCCTTGATACTGAGTTTGCTGTCCGTACTGCTTATTACTTGACGTACCACCCTGATACTGTTCGGCAGAATATTCTCGTTCGGTATCTCCAAACATAGCGTCTGAGCCATCGGGATTCGCGTTGCCTGATTTGAATTTTTGAGCCGCTTGAAAAACTGCTCTTTCATGCTCTATTTCGTCAAGATTGCGATTTTTCTTAAATGCCTGAATAACAAGCCACAAACTGAATATAAAAGCAATATCAACTGTAAATGATAAAAAGAACCTTTTTGTATACCAGCTTACGGGCTTTGTACAATCTATACTGTATCCGATAAAGCTCGCATTAATGTCCTTTTTGGTTTTGCTTATTTCTTCGAAAATTTCTTCTTCTTCTTTAGTTGCCTTTTTAGTAATGCCTGATATTCTCAAGTAATCATAATTTTCATCTTTAGCCGACTTTCTCCAAAGGTCATTAAGCTGATCGCATGCTTCGCTTCCGCTTTGAGCCTTTAACAAAAGAACGTCGTTTTTACTGTCTTGAATAGGTTCTTTTCCTCCAAGCGTGACCAAATAGTAATAATAACCATTTTTTATTGTAAAATCAGAATTATCAGAAGACGAACCTCCGCTGCACCCGATTATATATTTCATGCTGCCTTCGGCAGGACGGTTATTTCTATACGCCGGGAAGCCCGCTTCCGTAAAATTCATAACGCCGCCCCCCATAAGCCTTGCCATACCAACTGTCCAAGCCGATCCCGAAAAAACTATCGCCAAAACAAGCAGCACAACCGCTGCAACAATTTTAGGTAAGGTTTGCGACTTTTTCATTTCAAAAACCTCTTTTCATATTATTTTTTTATAAATATTCAATAATTCCTTTTATCCAAACTAACTTTGTCATCAGTTTGATTATTGCTTTGCATTGATTGATATCCGTTGAAATCATTATATTGCATCATAACCGTTGGAGAATCCTGCATCTGCGTATTTTGATTATTATATGTCGACTGAGGAATATTGTTCATTTGAGGAATAGGCTGCTGAACAGAATTTCCCAAGTTTTGCTGCGGTATATAACCCATTTGCCCATACATATTATGTTGATTATAATTCGCAGCAGCTGCCTTTTTGGTGTTTTTTGAAATCAAAACAATTACTAATATTGTTATTATCAAAAATAAAGTTAAACCGCCCGCTCCCAAACAAAACATAATTGTATAATCTTTAATTGCCATCGTGCAGTCAAAGGTATAAGGAACTATGCCATAGTCTGAAAGGTCAATGCCTATTTCACTCCAATCGCTTTTCCAATCTTCATACTTTGCAAGTACGTCCTTGTCATTTTTTTTCAATGCCCCTTCAACTCGTACCCCCTGTGACAGCAAGTCGTCATTGTCATTGTAAAAAGCTTCGCACAAATCTTCCAGCTGATACCGTACAGCCGTATTAACACCTGCTTTTAAAATCATAAATTTTTCATCATCAGTGCCGCAGTCTATTAAATAATAATAAGCGTCTTCGGTTTCTCCGGAATCATCGCTGCTGTATTCAACGGCAATACAGTCATAAACCATATAGACCGTTCCGCTCATAGGCAAGTTTTCCTGCATTTGATCTTCTGTAGTTTTATTATAATTCGAAATACCATTGGAAAGCCTGCTAAAAAAAACACCTGCTCCCAACCACATTGGCACAATACACATCAAAAGCGCAGCTGTTAAAATAGTAAATAAAAATCTTCTCTTTACACTTTTCATATTTTCTCCTTTTCTTAAAAGACAAAATAATTATTTAAAATATTATTAAGATTCCGTTTTATTCTCATTGGACACACTTTGATTATTTCTCGAACTTTGCGTTTGAAATCCGCCGTACGCCCTGCCTAATCCCGAACTGCTGTAAGTATCCTCTGCGGAATTGATATTGTTTTCTTGAATGCTCTGAGCTTGAAATCCCATATATTCCGAATTTATATAATTATTTGTGTTATTTGTATAAGTGTCAGCCGGCTCGGATTTATCGGGAGATTTGCTTTCATCTGCCGTATTGCGTTGACCGCCCTGAGCCTGAAATCCGCTTTGCGTCATATTTATATTGGCAGAAGAAAACGTTTCATCGGGATTATAACTCGGAGCTGAAGCTCCGCCCATTTCATCTGCAAAACTTCTGTGAAAAGTATTCAAAGCAAGATAATTTCTGAGTTTAACATCGTCATGTATTTTCTTAATAACTATTGCAGCTGCAATCAAAAACAAAATAAGAAGAATAACTCCTACCCAAAATTCTATTATTCTCAAAAACACCGGTTGTGTACAATCCAACACATACGGAGCAAGCGATTCCAAACCGTATATATGCGTAGAATCCCACTCTTTGAAAAATCTAATAAATGCCGGATCGATATCTATAAGAATGCCGTCAACCGGAACGCCGCTTTCCAACATATCGGCATATGGCGACTCCTCCTGCATAGCTGCAAGCAGCAGCTTATCAGACATATCGGTCAATTTAGAATGAACAGAAGTTTTCATAAACATCAAACTGTCATCGGGTGTTTTAATTATATAATAATAAGAATTGAAATATTTTATTTTTCTTTCCGGATAATCAAGTATTCTTCCGTTTTCGTCTTTTATCTCGGAAGAAACGATACATTCAACAATCTTGTAACAGCGACCGTCTACAATTAAATTTTTTTGCATATCGCTAAATGTTATATTTTCAAAATCGCAAGTTTTGCCCGAAAGCTCGCTTACAAATGCGTTTGTGCCGGATATCAGAAAATAACTCATAAGTCCTACCCATATTGCGGTTATGATTATAATAAGACCATAATTTAACTTTTTCATTGCAAATTTACCTCCAAAACAATCCCCCCGCATTTCACACTTTTACTCGCAATTTGTTTATAAACTGCCATACTCTTAGATAAGTATATCATAACCGTATTTTTTCGTCAACTGTCGTTAGAAAATATCTCAAATTAATTTAACATTACTAACAAGCAGCAAACATATGCGTACTTTACATTTTTGTTATTGATTTTTAAATATTTTTTAAACCTTTTAAGTAAAGTGTTGACTTTTTAGTTGAAATTGGATATCATATATATGTATATCGGTATTCCGTATTTATTTGGAGGTGTTTTTTATGAATAACGATAAAAATATGTTGGGAATTATTATTGGCGTAGTAACATTTGCCGCTGCCGTTGCCGCTGCTGTAACTGCTTTCTTCCTTATAAACGAAAAAAAGAAGAAAGATGAAGAAGAACTTGAACGCTATTTGGATTGTTCTATTCAGTAATGTTCTTGTTGTTTTCCTGACAGCTTATCTCGGAGTTCGTACCGTTGTGCCGGCGTGCAGCGGCTGACCGTCTAAGATAAGCTGTTGTTTTTTGAGAGGTGACTTTACATAAACCGATTTATTGAAAAAGTTTACGAAATAGACCACGCTGTTCTCCTTTTTATTCAGGAAAATTTGAGAACGGACTTTTTAACGCCCGTTATGAAATTTTCGTCAATGCTTGTCAATATTGGCATAATTTGGATTGTTATCGGAGCGATATTAATATTCGGAAAAAAAACGAGATTAATCGGCGTTATGATGTTAACATCTTTAGCCGTATGTATAAGTATAAACAATATTTTTATCAAACATTTAGTTGCCCGTGCCAGACCGTTTGACACATACTGCGACCTTATTCCGCTGATAAAGAAACCTCGTGATTTTTCGTTCGCATCGGGTCACACCACAGCGTCGTTTGCTTCTGTCGG
>CACWIU010000013.1 GCA_902761025.1 uncultured Ruminococcus sp.
TATGAAAAAGTTTTCCGAGGCTTGTGCCGAAACAGCGATAGTCGAGAAGCTGCCCAAGCTCGAAGGGCGAAATATGCTTATGTTCCTTGCGCCAAAGCCAACGAAGTGAAATCAAGGAGGATATAATTATGCCAAAGATTAAAACACATAGCGGTGCAAAAAAGCGTTTTAAGCTTTCCAAGAACGGTAAGGTTATTCGCGCCCACGCTAATAAAAGTCATATTTTGAACAAAAAGACAACAAAGCGTAAGAGAGGTCTTAGAAAAACGACTGTTGCAGATAAGACCAATGTAGCACAAGTAAAGAGATTGATTCCTTATAAGTAATCTTGATATTTTCAGGAAGTTTTTAAAAAGAGAATTAACCAATTTGACGGAGGTAAGATAAATGGCTCGTGTTAAGGGTGCGATAATGACTCGCAAAAGAAGAAAAAAGGTTTTAAAGCTTGCTAAAGGTTATTGGGGAGCTAAAAGTAAGCACTTTAAAATGGCAAAGCAGGCTGTTAACAAGTCCGGCAACTATGCGTATATCGGTCGTAAGCAGAGAAAGAGAGATTTCCGCAGATTGTGGATTTCACGTATTAACGCCGCTTGCAAGATGAATGGTACGAACTACTCGACTTTTATGAATGGCTTAAAGAAGGCAGGCGTAACGCTGAACCGCAAGATGCTTTCCGAGATTGCCATTGCTGACCCGGCAGGCTTTACAAGATTAGTTGAGCAGGCAAACAAAGCTCTCTGATTTATTCTGAATCTTGTGCCGAAAGCGTTTAAATATTAAAATGTTTTTGGTATCGTGTAAAAACAGCACCTGAGGGTTGTTCCTTGGGTGCTGTTTTTAACAAATAACGAACAACTTTTTTGAAAAAAAGTTGGACAAAAAAATTTTAAAAGGCTTCTCCAACTTTTTTGAAAAAAGTTGGGCAAAAAACTTTAAAAGGCTTTGCCGTAAGTGGAGAAAGAAATGGAAGATAATGCTTTAATAGAAATGATAAAAGCTCAATCCGACGATATCAAATACAGCAATACTGCTTTAAGATTGTTGATTGTTTTAGCGTCTTTGGGAATTTTCGGAAGTATGATTTGTATTTTTATGATTGTTATGTCTGCTGCTTCGCAGGGCAGTCAATCTATTAATATTAATTTTTTAGCGGGGACAGTCATTTTTTGCGGGTTGTGTATAGCGGCGGTTGTTGTTTTGTGTGTTTTTGATAATGCCGCAAGAAAAAGATTTTTTGAAAATGAAAAAACTTTGAGAAAAAATGCAAAAAGATTTGACGGGAAAATTGTTGGAATAGAAAAGCATATTAACCACGTCAAATATGCAAATGAAATTTTTGACGAAATTGTTTACAGCTTTTTAGTAGAATATAAAAATGAAAATAATGAAACTGTCACAGTAAAGGGTGAGGGTTTTTTAAATGATATAACCGAAGCTTTGGCTGACGACAGCGTGACTGTTCTTGAATTGGAAGACGGTACGCTTGTATTTGAAAATTACTGTTTAAGAAAAAAAACGGACGATAATTTTATTAAGTTAACGACAGAAGTTAAAGAAGAGGATAAAAAGGTTTAAAATGGTGATTAGCAGCAAAGAGAATAATATTATCAAATATACGGCAAAGTTGTCAAAAAGCTCAAAATTCAGAAAAGAACAAAAATCGTTTGCAGCAGAGGGCGTTCGTATCTGCCGTGACGGAGTTGACTCGGGGAAATTTGCGGAGTATTTTTTTTACACTGCCGACGCAAAAGAAAAATACGGCGAAGATTTTAATAAAATTTCGTCATGTTCCAAAATCGTATGCGAAGTTTCTCAGAGTGTTTTTGAAAAAATAAGCGATACCAAAACGCCGCAGGGGTTTCTTTGTGTTTTTAACATGCTTGACAAAATTAAAAAACCGTATACAATTAATATTCGGGGAAGGTACGTTGCTCTTGAAAATCTTCAAGACCCGTCTAATGTGGGTACGGTGCTTAGAACAGCGGAAGCCTTGGGTATGGACGGCGTTATAATGTCAAGAGATTGCTGCGATGTTTATTCTCCTAAAGTTGTAAGAGGCAGTATGGGGGCTGTGTTCAGACTGCCGCTGAATGTGGTTGACAATTTAGCCGAATACATTCAAGAACTTTCTCTTCAGGGCATTGCGAGTTACGGTTCAACTCCACGGAATGCAGAACCAATTAATAGCATTGACTGCACATGCGGCGTAATGCTAATCGGAAACGAGGGGAACGGATTGACGGAGAATACGCTGTCGGTTTGCACCAAGCGTGTTATGATTCCAATGTTCGGAAGAGCCGAATCCTTGAATGCGTCGGCAGCGGCGGCTATTCTAATGTGGGAAATGTTCAGATAAAAGTTTTAGGGTGATAAGCAATGAACAATCAAACTATATACTGGCTTTGGATTCAGGAAACGATAGGTTATGCAAGTGTTAAAATCACGGATATTATAGAAAAATTCACGTTTCCCGAAGACTTTTATCGTTCTTCACTCGAAGAAAAATTAGCCTGCGGTTGTTTTTCAACGCAAAAAGACATAAATAAGCTAAAAAACTTATCGCTTGAAAATGCTCAAAAAACAATGTCCTTTTGTAAAGAACACAATATAGAAATTGTTACGATAGGAGATTCGGATTATCCATACTGGCTTACCAATATAGCAGGCCCTCCGGCTGTGCTTTTTGTCAAAGGCAATGCGCAGATTCTGTCGGAAGAACATATAATCGGAATGGTGGGAACTCGACAGGCGTCGCCGTATGGACGCAGAGTTGCTTTTAATTTAGGCAGTGATTTGGCAAGAAATGATTATACGATTGTAAGCGGCGGAGCGGTGGGAATTGATTCATGTTCTCATATGGGAGCGTTGCAGGCGGACGGAAAAACAGTCTGCGTTCTCGGCTGCGGTTTGGAATATAGATATCTTCGTGAAAATGACGAGATGAAAAGGCGTATTTTGTCAAAAGGCGCAATTATTTCCGAATATCTGCCTTATACAACTCCGACTAAATTTACGTTTCCACAGAGAAACAGAATTATAAGCGGTCTTTCAAAGGGCGTTTTGATTGTGGAAGCAGGTAAGAAAAGCGGTTCTTTGATTACGGCAAGTTTGGCGCTGGAGCAGGGCAGAGATGTATTTGCTGTTCCGGGCGATGTTTCAAGCAATGTGTCGTTTGGCACAAATGCTTTGATTAAAGACGGCGCAGTGCCTGTTACTTGCGCGGACGATATTATTGAATATTACGGGGGTACAGTTAAAAAGAAATCTCCCTCAAAAAGTATTCAGCCTAAAGTCAATCCGTCTAATCAATATAATCAATCCAAAGAAAATCAAAAGAAACGCATTGAAAAAGTTCCCTCTAATCCGCTTGATATTCTTGCTTTTATTTTAGATCAAGGTCAGCAGGACGGCGAAATAACAGAACAGTCCAAGCCGCCGAAGAGTTCAAATGNNGCCGCCGAAGAGTTCAAATGCTTACGGTAAAAAGAGTAAAGCCCCCGAAAAAAACAATATCATCAGCGAGCAGTCAAATATTTCCAAGCCTGACAACGCAATAAAAAAACGAAAAATCTCCAAGGAAGAATTAGCGGAGCTTTCAGACGAAGCTCGCCTTATTCTGTCATTATTTAAAGAAGAAACAATTCATATTGACCAATTAGCGTTATTATCAAAACTGCCAACAAACGATGTATTGGCGGCAGTTACCGAGTTGGAGATGTTTGAATATATTGAAATGCTTCAGGGGAACTTTTATAAAGCGTGTGTGATTTTGTGATTGTATTAATTTAGAAAAAATAATTATTGACATATTTTCGCTTATCATATATATTAGTTAAGTAAAAGAAAAGAAATTTTAAAAACCTTAGTGGTGGAGGTTTATTTATGTCTGATTTAATAATTGTTGAGTCGCCTTCAAAGGCTCATACTATACAGAAATACCTTGGAAGCGGTTACGAGGTACTTGCTTCAAAGGGTCATGTGCGTGACTTGCCGGCAAAACGTCTGAGTGTAGACGTAAAAAATGACTTTGAGCCAAAATATGAAGTGATGAAAGATAAAGAGGACTTAATCAAGGAACTGAAAGCGGCTGTCAAAAAGAGCGACCATGTTTATCTTGCTACCGACCCCGACCGAGAGGGCGAGGCTATTTCATGGCATTTGGCATATATATTAAAATTGCCGCTTAACAGTAAAAATCGCGTTGAATTTAACGAGATTACAAAGACCGGAGTTGCAAACGGTATGGCTAATCCTCGAACTATAGACATTGATTTAGTCAACGCTCAGCAGGCAAGAAGAATTTTAGACAGATTAGTAGGTTATAAGCTCAGCCCTTTTATTTCTCAGAAAATAAGAAGAGGTCTGTCGGCAGGCAGAGTGCAGTCCGTGGCACTCAGGATTATAGTTGACCGAGAGCAGGAAATAAGAAAATTTGTTCCCCAGGAGTATTGGAGCATTGACGCAAAATTCATTCCAAAAGGCAGCCGAAAAGCGTTTCCGGCTTCTCTGTATTCTTATCAAGGCGAAAAAATAAAAATCACAAATGAATCAGAGGCTAATAAAATTCTTTCCGACCTTGAGAATGCAGAGTTTTCGGTTACAAAGGTAAAGAATGGCACAAGAAAAAAACAGCCTGCTCCGCCTTTTATCACATCAACCTTACAGCAGGACGCCTCGAGAAAGCTCGGTTTTCAGTCTAAGCGTACTATGAAAGTAGCTCAGGAATTATACGAGGGTATAAGCATTGACGGCATAGGGGCAACGGGTTTAATTACCTATATGAGAACGGACTCTCTTCGTATTTCAAACGACGCAATTTCCGAAGCCAAAGATTATATAGAAAAACGCTGGGGAACAAATTATCTTCCGAAGAAAACACGTGTATTTAAATCAAGAAGCAACGCTCAGGACGGTCACGAGGCAATTCGTCCGACAATGGTAAATCTTGTGCCTGATCAAATTAAGTCTAACTTGACATCAGACCAGTACAAGCTGTATAAGCTTATATGGGAAAGATTCCTTGCTTCTCAAATGGCAGAATGTATTCAAAAGACTATGCAAGCCGATATTGAGGCAAACAGATACACTTTTAAAGCCAGCGGTTATAAAGTAGACTTTGACGGATATACAATATTGTATGTTGAGGGCAAGGACACCGAAGAAGAAAAAGAATCTCAGCTGCCTGCGTTGGAAGAGGGAATGACTGTAAAAGCAAAGGAAATACTTGCCAATCAGCATTTTACTCAACCGCCGGCACGTTATACAGAGGCGTCTTTAATAAAAGCTCTCGAAGAAAACGGCATTGGCAGACCGTCAACTTATTCGGCGACCATTACTACACTTGTCAGCCGTGATTACGTTAAGCGTCAAAGCAAGACGCTTTTTCCCACGGAGCTGGGAGAAAAGATTACCGAATTAATGAAATCTCGTTTCCCAAAAATTGTAAACGTCAAATTTACGGCTCAAATGGAAACAGAGCTTGACGAAGTAGAGCATGGAAAAGAAGAGTGGGTACAACTCTTGCACGGATTCTACGGAGATTTTGAAGAAACCCTTAAAAAAGCCAAGGAGGAAATGAAAGACCAGAAAATTCTTCTCAGCGAAGACCAAACGGACGAAATATGTCCGAACTGCGGCAAACCAATGGCTTATAAATATGGCAGGTACGGCAGATTTTTAGCTTGCTCGGGTTATCCTGAGTGTAAGACGGTAAAAAAAGTTGTTGAGAAATTAGGCGTTCAGTGTCCTAAATGCGGCGGCGATATTATTGTCAGAAAGACAAAACGAGGCAAGCCTTTTTATGGCTGCGGAAATTATCCCGACTGCACGTTTGCGTCATGGAGCGAGCCTTTAAACGAAAAATGTCCGAAGTGCGGCGAAATGCTTTACAAAAAATTAGGAAAAAAACCAATGATAGTTTGTAATACAGAAGGCTGCGGTTATACTCGGTCTTATACCGAAGATGAAAATAATTCTTAAAAAATATTAGAAGTTCATCAAGGCGAAGCCTGTTAAAGTTTTTGCCCCACTTTTTTCAAAAAGTGGGTGGGGAAGGTGCGGAAAATGAAAGTAAGAGTTATAGGCGCAGGTTTGGCAGGCTGCGAAGCTGCGTGGCAGCTTGCCTGCCGAGGAATAAAAACAGAACTTTGGGAAATGAAGCCAAATAAAAAAACACCGGCTCACCATACCGATATGTATGCGGAACTCGTTTGCTCCAACTCTTTTAAGGCAGCTCGCATAAACAGCGCAGCAGGCTTGTTAAAAGAAGAAATGCGTCGGCTTAATTCACTCCTTATGAAGTGCGCAGATGAAAGCCGTGTTCCGGCAGGCGGAGCTTTGGCGGTTGACAGAGTTTTGTTTTCTCAAATGGTAACTGAAAAAATACGTTCCCACCCAAATATTACAGTTATAGAACGAGAACTTGTTGAAATTCCGTCCAACGGTATTAATATTATTGCAACAGGACCTCTTACAAGCGATGATTTAGCCGCTTCAATTAAAAAATTATTTGGCGATAGTTTGAGTTTTTTTGATGCGGCAGCTCCTATTGTTACAGCCGAAAGCATAGACATGAACTTCGCATTCTATGCCTCACGCTACGGAAAAGGCGACGGAGATGACTATATCAACTGCCCTATGAACAAAGACGAATACGAGCTTTTTCATTCCGAACTTGTCAATGCCGAAAGAACTCCTCTGCACGGCATAGACGTATCTAATCCCAAAGTATACGAAGGCTGTATGCCTATTGAAGTCATGGCACAGAGGGGCAGCGATACGATTCGTTTCGGTCCCATGAAACCCGTAGGTCTTACCGACCCTCGCACAGGTCATCGTCCGTGGGCGGTTCTTCAGTTAAGAAAAGAAAATGCCGAGGGTTCAATGTTTAATCTTGTCGGTTTCCAAACGAATCTTAAATTCGGCGAGCAAAAAAGAGTATTCGGTCTTATTCCGGCTTTAAAAAATGCTGAGTTTGTCCGTTACGGAGTAATGCACCGAAATACTTTTATAAATTCTCCGAAATTATTGACGAAAACATTTGCTCTTAAAGAAAATCCAAATATATTTTTTGCAGGGCAAATTACAGGCGTTGAGGGTTACATGGAATCGGGAGCTTCCGGATTGATTGCCGGAATAAATGCGGCTATGACTTATTACGGAAAATCTCCGCTTGTTTTGCCTGATTACACAATGATAGGGGCATTGTCAGACTATATCAGCGACCCTACGGTGACGGATTTTCAGCCAATGGGGGCTAATATAGGAATTTTGCCGCCTTTGGCTGAGCCAATCAGGGACAAGCAGCTTAAAGCTCAGGCTCATGCCGAAAGGTCACTGAGATTTTTTGACGAGGAAATAACAAAATTTCTTGAGGGAGAAAAAATATGAAAATAATCGTTGACGCATTCGGCGGAGATAATGCTCCGGCAGAAATTCTGAAAGGCTGTGTAAATTCTCTTTCCGAACACAGCGACTTGGAAATTATCGTAACAGGACCCGAAGAACGTATAAAGGCATCTGCAGAAGAAAACGAAATTGACATAAGCGGTCTTAAAATTGTAACTTGCGAAGAAGTTATCACTATGGAAGACCATGCGACAGACGTTGTCAAAAAGAAAAAAAACAGCTCAATGGCTGTCGGTTTGAAAATGCTTGCGGACGGACAGGCGGACGCTTTTTTATCAGCCGGCAACAGCGGAGCGTTAATTACAGGCACAACACTAATAGTCAAAAGAATTAAAGGTGTTAAGCGTCCCGCTTTTTCTCCTATTCTTCCAAAAGCTCAGGGTATGTTCATGCTTATTGACGGCGGAGCTAATGCTGAATGTAAGCCCGATATGCTCAGGCAGTTTGCAATTATGGGTTCTGTCTATCTCGAAAAAGTAATGAAAGTAAAAAATCCCCGAGTAGGTCTTGCAAATGTTGGAATAGAGGAGCATAAGGGCGACCCTCTTCGTCTTGAAACATTTGCAATGCTGAAACAAACGCCCGTTAATTTTATAGGCAATGTCGAGGGCAGAGATATTCCGCTTGACGGCTGCGACGTTTTGGTAACGGACGGTTTTAACGGCAATTTAATACTAAAAACATATGAGGGCGTTGCTATTGCGCTTATGGACAGAGTGAAAGATATTTTTAAAAAAAGCACTAAAAATAAGATTGCCGCCGCAATGGTTATGAATGACCTCAGAGCGTTAAAAACAACGCTTGACACAGACGTTTACGGCGGAGCGCCTATTCTCGGAGCAGCAAAGCCTGTGTTTAAAGTACATGGAAACGCTACTGCCAAAACTATGAAATACGCTGTTAAACTTACTATGAATTATGTAAACACCAATGTAATACGGGAAATTGAAAGCGAAATTGCAAAGCTGAATTAAAGGGGGTTATGGAACAATGAATACGTCTGAGAGCAATATTGATTTTAAAGAATTGAAAAGAATCATCGGTTATGAATTTAAGGATAAAAATTTGTTGATAACGGCTCTTACGCATTCTTCTTATGCAAATGACGTTCGCAACGGCACTGAATATAATGAGCGGCTTGAGTTTTTGGGCGACAGTGTGTTAAGCATAGTAGTATCGGATTATATTTATTTGAATTGTCCCGAACTGCCCGAGGGCAAGCTTACTAAATTACGAGCTTCTCTTGTTTGCGAAAAATCACTTTATATTTATGCAAAGCAAATTAATCTTGGAAAATATATACGTCTTTCGCATGGTGAAAAGCGTATGGGCGGAGATGACAGACCCTCAATTTTATCAGACGCTTTCGAGGCTCTTATTGCGGCGATTTATCTTGACGGCGGAATAGAAAACGCAAGAAATTTTGTATTAAAATTTGTAATACCCGATATAAAAAGCTCAAAGCCTAAACAATTCAAAGATTATAAGACGGCGTTGCAGGAAATTATTCAAAAGAATCCCGAAGAACGCATTACATATGTGCTTGTCAAAGAAACGGGTCCCGACCATGATAAGCACTTTGTCGTAGAGGTTCATTTAAACAGCAACGTAATAGGCAGGGGCGGCGGCAGAAGCAAAAAAGAAGCCGAACAGCAAGCCGCTCGTCAAGCATTGGAATTAATGGGTTACTAATTATGAAACACGCAAATATTTCTATTTTTGTACCGCATAACGGCTGTCCTCATCAATGTTCTTTCTGCGACCAAAAAAGCATTACGGGAACGCACCGCCAGCCAATGTCCAATGATGTCGACTCAGCTGTTGAAACCGCCTTGTCATGCGGCAAGCCTTTTGAATATGAAATTGCCTTTTTCGGCGGAAGCTTTACGGCTATTGACCGCCAATATATGATATCTTTGCTTAAAGCTGCGTATAAATACGTTTTAAGCGGAAAGGTTAAAGGAATAAGATTATCTACCCGACCTGACGCTATTAACGAGGAAGTTTTAACTATTCTGCGTGAGTATGGCGTAACAGCGGTTGAACTTGGGGCTCAAAGCATGAGCGAAAAAGTATTGACTGCAAATCTGAGAGGACACACGGCGGAAGATGTCAGAAACTCATCAAAATTGATAAAACAATTTGGTTTTTCATTGGGACTGCAAATGATGACGGGACTTTACGGAAGTACGCCCGAAACAGATTTGTTTACGGCAAAAGAAATAATTTCTCTTGAGCCTGATACTGTGAGAATTTATCCGACAGTTATTTTAGAGGGAACTCGATTAGGCGAGTTTTATAAAAGCGGCGTTTATTTTCCGCAGAGTTTGGAACAGTCGGTTGAGCTGTGTGCTAAGTTGCTGAAACTGTTTCGGCAAAATAACATAGAGGTTATCCGATTGGGACTTCATTACAGCGAAGAATTAAAAGGAAAAACGCTGTTTAATAATTATCACCCTGCGTTCAGAGAACTTTGCGAAAGCCGTATTTTTATAGAAGAATTTTTACGTTTGGCAAAAGAAAAAAAGCTGCCTTTGGGTCAGCCGTTAACGGTTGCGGTCAATCCCAAAAGCATTTCCAAATTTTTGGGTCAAAAAAAATCTAATTTAACTATATTGAAAGAATCAGGATATAATGTTACAATAAAACAAGACGATACTGTAAAAGCAGACACTTTTTTAATTTTATAATTTTATGATTTTATGATGTCCGAAAGGTTGGTGAAGTAATGCTGCTGAAATCGTTGGAAATACAAGGTTTTAAGACTTTTCCCGATAAAACAAGACTAAGTTTTGATAAAGGTATTACTTCGGTAGTGGGACCTAACGGTTCGGGAAAAAGCAATATAAGCGATGCTATTCGCTGGGTTTTGGGAGAACAATCTCCGAAAACTTTGCGGTGTTCAAAAATGGAAGACGTTGTTTTTAACGGAACGGACAGCCGTAAAAAAGTAGGTTACGCAGAAGTTACCCTCACTATTGACAATCAAGACAGAGCCTTGCCCTTTGACGGCGACAGCGTAGCGGTAACAAGACGTTACTACCGCTCCGGCGACAGCGAGTATCTTATCAATAAAGCCGCAGTCAGACTGAAAGATATTCACGAGCTTTTTATGGATACGGGATTAGGCCGCGACGGATATTCTATGATAAGTCAGGGCAAAATTGATTCGATAGTTGCCTCTAAAAGCGAGGACAGAAGAGAAATTTTTGAAGAAGCGTCGGGTATTTCCCGATACCGCTACCGTAAAACCGAAGCCGAAAGAAAGCTGAATCAAACGGAAGAAAATCTTCTCAGACTGCGTGATATTTTAAACGAGCTTGAGAGCAGAGTAGAACCTTTGGAAAAACAGGCGGCAAAAGCTAAGTCGTATCTTGAGTATGCGAAAGAAAAAGAGGGCTTGGAAATAGCCCTTTGGCTGAATACTCTTGAGCAGTCGAGTAAAATTCTGCGTGAGCAGGAAGACAAAATTGCAGTTGCCAACAGTCAGCACGAACAGGCTGTAAAAGCGTTGGCTGATATCGAAAAAGAAACAGAAGAAATATACAATGCCACAGGAGCATTTTCTTCTAAAATGGACGAGATTCGCCGTATTAACGCAGACCTTGAAAAGCAAATCAGTGAAATCAGAGCCAAAATTTCAGTAGAAGAAAACAATATAAAACATAATCTGTCTTCAATCGAAAGATTGAACAATGACCTTTTGAATATTGATAAAGTTTGCGAAAACATACGAAAAGAAAACGAAGAAAAAAAGCAAAGAATTGCGGATTATAAAAAGACGCTGGAAGAAAAAAGAGAAGAGTTTAACAATGTGACGTTTTTGCTTTCGGGACTTGTCGAAGATGACGGAAAGAATTCTGCTTTGCTGAACGAATACAATACAACTCTTACACGTTTAAATATTGAGCTTGCAAATGCACGTGCGGCAAAGATGACGGCGACAGCCTCAATTTCCGACATGAGTTTACGCCTTGCCAATATTGAGCGGTCATTATATGCGAAAATTAAACTTCTGGACGAACAGAAAGACGCTCTAAAAGATTTTCAGGCTATGAGCAAAGAAGCCGCCGAAAATTTTACAAATCAGACAAATGCGGTTAAAGGCTATGAACTGAAGCTTTTGCAGAAACAGAAAAAGAGAGATGAAATTAAAGCTCAGGGCGATAAGCTTACTTTGGATATTAACGGAATTAAAAGAAATATTTCTTTTTTAGAAAATCTGGAGAAAAATCTCGAGGGCTTTGCCCAAAGCGTAAAGGTAGTAGTCAAAGAATCTCGCAGCGGTGTTTTGCAGGGCATTCACGGTCCTGTTTCAAGAGTTATCAAAGTACCTGTCGAGTATGCAGTCGCTATTGAAACGGCACTCGGAGCGGCAATGCAAAATATTGTCACAGAAACAGAGGACGACGCCAAAAAAGCTATTGCCTTTCTTAAAAGAAAAGACGCAGGCAGAGCAACATTTCTTCCTCTTTCAACTATCAGGGGAAATGTTCTTCAAGAAAAAGGGTTAGACAACTGCAATGGATTTGTAGGCGTTGCCAGTAATCTTTGTTCATGCGATGAAAAATATAAAGGCATACTTAATTCTCTGCTTGGCAGAATCTGCATTGCGGAAAATCTTGATTTTGCCGTAGAGATTGCAAAGAAATATAGTTACCGTTTTCGAGTTGTAACACTTGACGGTCAAGTTGTCAATGCGGGCGGTTCTTTAACGGGCGGTTCGCTCAATAAAAAGACAGGCTTGCTGAGCCGTGTGGGAGAAATCGAAAAAGCTAAGAAAGAACTTGCCATGCTGGAAGACAAAATCGAAAACGCACGCAGTCAATATATTCAGGCTCAGTCCGAATGCGGCAGAGTTCAGGCTGAACTTGAACAAAGCCGAACGGCTTTGGCACAAATTCAAGAAGAAAAATTTAGGACTGAGGCGGCTTGCAAGTCTGCTCAAGAGCAAATTGAATCGCTTAAAATTTCTGTTAAAGAGTTGGAAGACGAAAAAAGTGAAATTCAAACAAAGAGTGAAGAGCTTAAAACTTCGCTTGAAAAAGCAGAACAAGAGCTTGCAAGAGTTGAGAAAGAAATTAGTGCGGTTCAAGAAAAAATTGATACGCTTTCGGGAGAGTTGGCGGAAAAGAGCGACAAACGAGAAGCCTTGACAAGCGAATTGCAGGATATTAAGCTTGAAATGCTTGCATTGGAAAAGGACATAGGAGCTTTAGAAGCTGAAATTGAACAGGCAGAGTCTTCAAGTGTAAATCAGAATTTAAAGCGAAAAGAAATTCTTGACGAAATAGAGCAAGTTAAACTACAAAATAAGCAAATAGAAGAACTTATTTATTCATATAATGCCGAAGAAATGAAATTCCGCAGAACCGTAGCGGCTAATAATGAGCGAATGACCGAATTGACTGCCGAGCGCGCAAAGCTTGAAAAAAGAAGTACTGAATTAAGGCAGCAGGAGCGTGACCGTTCTTCGGAACGTGAAAAAATAGGTCAGGAACTTGCCAGATTAGAAGAAAGAAAGAATAATCTTAACAAACAGTATGACGATATTATCAAAAAGCTTTGGGACGAATACGAACTCACTCCAAGGCAGGCTCAGGAAAAAGCCGCAGAAATAGAAAATATTAATGCCGCTCAAAAAAGGCTTGCGGAGCTTAAATCAAAAATTAAGTCCTTAGGCAGCGTAAATGTTGCCGCTATTGACGAATACAAGGAAGTTTCCGAAAGATATGAGTTTATGAAAACTCAGGTAGGCGATGTTGAAAAATCCAAGAAAGAGATTTTATCTTTAATTGGCGATTTGACAAAACAAATGAAAGAGATTTTCATTGAACGCTTTGGGCTTATAAATAAGAATTTCAGCGAAACATTCAAGGAATTGTTCGGGGGAGGAAACGCCTCTCTTTCTCTTACTAATGAAGACGATATTTTGAACAGCGGCATTGATATAAAGTGTCACCCGCCGGGGAAAGTAGTATCTCATTTGGAATTGCTTTCGGGCGGTGAAAGAGCGTTTGTGGCGATAGCCTTGTATTTTGCCATTATGAAAGTAAGTCCTGCTCCGTTTTGTGTTATGGACGAGATAGAGGCGGCGTTAGACGAGGTTAATGTTGACAGATTTGCCCGATACCTGCGAAAAATGAACGATAACACTCAGTTCATTCTTATTACGCACCGTCGAGGAACAATGGAAGAGGCAGACGTGCTTTATGGTGTGACTATGCAGGACGAGGGAATATCAAAGCTGCTTGAACTGCATTCAAGCGAAGTTGCCGCAAGCTTTACTAATTTGCGTTAAAAATAAAACACAAAAAATTCAGAAAGGGTGATATAATGGGATTATTTGCCAAAATTAAAGAGGGTCTGAAAAAAACTCGTGACAGCGTCGTAGGGCAAATTGACTCAATGCTGAAATCGTTCACAAAAATCGACGAGGAACTTTTCGAAGAATTGGAAGAGCTGCTTGTAATGGGTGACGTAGGAATAAACACTTCGCAGAAAATTTGCGAGGAACTTAGAAAAAAAGTAAAAAAAGAGGGAGTAACAAATCCAAAGGACGTTCATCGTCTTTTAGAAGAAATTGTTGCCGAAATGCTTGACGGCGGACAAGAATTAAATATTAATACAAAGCCGTCCGTTATTTTAGTAATAGGTGTTAACGGCGTAGGAAAAACTACAACTATTGGCAAGTTGGCAAATCAACTCAGACAAGACGGAAAAAAAGTGCTTCTTTCGGCAGCGGATACTTTCCGTGCGGCAGCTATCGAACAGCTTGAAATATGGGCAGACAGAAGCGGCTGCAACATAGTAAAGCAAAATGAGGGTTCAGACCCTGCCGCGGTCGTATTTGATTCTATCAGAGCGGCAAAGGCAAGAAATGCAGATGTAATTATTGTCGATACGGCGGGCAGACTTCATAATAAAAAGCACCTTATGGACGAGCTTGCAAAAATCAGCAGAATTATAGACAGGGAGCTTCCCGATGCGGATAAGGAAATTTTGCTTGTGCTTGACGCAACTACGGGACAAAATGCAGTTAATCAGGCGAGAGAATTTAAAAATGCTGCCGGAATTACAGGCATTGTTCTTACTAAGCTTGACGGAACAGCAAAGGGCGGCGTAGTGCTTTCTATAAGAGAAGATTTAGATGTTCCGGTAAAATACATTGGCGTAGGAGAGAAGATTGACGATTTGCAGCCGTTTGTTCCGAAAGAGTTTGCAAAGGCATTGTTCGAGGTTGAAAAAGATGACTAAATTTATTATTGCTTCAAACAATAAAAAAAAGGTTGAAGAACTTGACAGAATATTGAATCCTTTGGGACTTTGTGCTGTAACAGCAAAGAGCGAGGGCATAAATTTAGACGAAGTTGAAGAAACAGGCACAACTTTTGCGGAAAATGCTTTGCTCAAAGCAAGAGCGGCGTTTGAAAAGACAGGTATGCCGTCCGTTGCAGATGATTCGGGCTTAATGGTGGATTGCCTGAACGGCGAACCGGGAGTATTTTCTGCTCGTTATGCCGGAGAAAATGCAAATGATGAGCAAAGAATTTCTAAACTGCTGAAAAATATGCAGGGAGTTCCGACAGAAAAAAGAACAGCACATTTTGTATCGTCTATATGCTGCATATTAGATGAAAATACGATTATTACAGCCGAGGGGAAATGCGACGGCGTTATAGCAACTTCTCCGAGAGGTAATTCGGGATTTGGATATGACCCTGTATTTGTGGCGAATGGCGATAAGACTTTTGCGGAATTGTCTTCCGAAGAGAAAGACGAGCTTAGTCACAGGGGTAAAGCTTTAAGACAGCTGTATAGTAAATTGGACGATATTTTGAACAATAAATAGTTAAGGGCTTTGCCCTTGACCTGCCAACTTTTTTGAAAAAAAGTTGGACAAAAAACTTTACAGGCTTTGTATGGCGGTAAGTGGAAAGGAGAATTTTATGCTGACAAGTAAACAAAGGGCATATTTGCGTTCGCTTGCCAATAACATTGACACAATATTAATGGTTGGCAAAGGCGGCATGAGCGAACAAATTATCAAGCAGGCAGCCGATGCGTTAAAAGCCCGTGAACTTATCAAGGGAAAAGTATTGGAAAGCTGCGAACTGTCGGTTCGCGAGGCTGCCGAACAGATTGCGGAAGAAACAAAATCCGAGGTTGTGCAGGTTATCGGCACAAAATTTGTTTTGTATAAAAGAAATGACAAAGACCCTCAAATCGTTTTGCCAAAAGCAAAGAAAAAATAAACGGTCAAAGTTGGTGAAAATATGAAACAGCCAAAAAAAATTGCTATGTTTGGCGGAAGCTTTAATCCTATTCATAATACTCATATAAATTTGGCTCAAGCGTTTATCAAAAAATTAAAGTTAGACAAGCTGCTTTTGATTCCGGCAGCCTGTCCGCCGCATAAGTCTGACAGTGAAATTGTGTCTGCCGAACATCGGCTTAATATGTGTCGGCTTGCTTGTGAGGAAATAAAAAAAATAGAGGTTTCCGATATAGAAATTAAGCGTGACGGAAGAAGTTATACTGTAGATACTCTTAGAATTTTAAAGGAACAGTATCCTGACAGCGAACTTTACCTTATAATGGGAGCAGATATGTTCATGACACTGCTTGAGTGGAAAGAGCCTGAAACGATTTTTTCTCTTGCGACAATTTGCACAGCTCCGAGAAATGATGCGGATTTAAAAGTTCTTGCTGAACAAGAGGCAGTTTATCGCAGAGAGGGAGCAAATACTGTAATTCTTGACTGGAAAAAAAGCGGCATTTCATCTACAAAAATTCGCCGTATGATTTATGATGACGAGAATTTTTCAAAATATGTGAGCGAAAAGGTGGAACAATATATTTATGCCAATTACCTTTTCATGAATCGTTCAACTGTTAACTATGAAAGATTTGATAAAGTTTTACACGCAAGAATGAGTGAAAAACGGTATGTTCATTCGTTTAATGTTGCGGTTGAGGCGCAGAGGCTTGCGAAAAAATACGGAGCTGATGAGAAAAAAGCCAGACTTGCGGGCATTCTGCACGACATTACAAAGGAAACGTCAGGCAGCGAGCAGCTGAAAATTATTGAAAATTCAAGTATTGAATTAAACGGAGTAGAAGCACCGTCGCCGAAGCTTTGGCATGCTATCGCAGGAGCGGCGTTTGTAAGAGATGTAATGGGTATTGATGACGAAGATGTATTTAATGCCATTCGATACCATACGTCAGGCAGGGCAAATATGAGCATACTTGAAAAATGTATTTTCATTGCGGACTTTACAGGTGCGGAACGTGACTATGAGGGCGTTGAAGAAATGCGAATGCTTTCTAATAAGAGTTTGGAAGAAGCAATGGCATTTGGACTTTCTTTCAGCATTTCAGATTTGGCAAAAAGAAGACTTGCTATTGACCCAAACTCACTTGCCTGCTATAATGAGGTTGTTTTGTGTACGGGTAAAAGCTTTCAAAAATCTAAGTAAAAAATAAAGAGGTGTTATGTTGTATGACGAGTTTGGAACTTGCTAAAGAGATTGTAAAAGCGATTGACAGCAAAAGAGGTTCGGAAATCAAGCTTATAAAAGTTGACGGAATTTCAATTATTGCCGATTATTTTGTAATTGCAACGGGTCACAGTTCAACTCAGGTAAAGGCTCTTGCCGATGAAGTTGAATATAAATTAAAAGAATTGGGAGAAAATGTCAGCCATATCGAGGGGCATAGAAATGATTCTTGGATTCTTTTGGATTATATTGACGTTATCGTTCATGTTTTTTCCCAAGAAGCACGTGAGTACTACGATTTGGACAGAATGTGGGCAGACGGCGAATCGGTGGATATTTCCGATATTTTGACAAAAGAATAAAGCTTTAACGGGCTTTTGCAAATTTTCTATAATTTTTTATAAATTAAAAAGGGTTGATAAAAATTGAAATACGAACATATTAAAGTAGAGAAGAAATGGCAGGATATATGGGAAGAAAAAGGTGTGTTTCATGCGGAAGACGAAAATTCCGACAAGGAAAAATTTTTTGCGTTGATTGAGTTTCCGTATCCGTCGGGACAGGGACTGCACGTAGGACACCCACGCCCATACACCGCACTTGATACAGTAGCAAGAAAAAGACGTCTGCAAGGATATAATGTATTGTATCCAATCGGCTGGGACGCTTTCGGACTTCCAACGGAAAATTACGCTATAAAAAATCACGTTCACCCGGCAGAGGTTACACGCAAAAATATAAAGAGATTTAAAGAGCAAATACAATCTCTTGGAATTTCTTTTGATTGGAGCAGAGAAATCAATACAACAGACCCGTCTTATTTCAAATGGACGCAGTGGATATTTTTGCAGCTGTTTAAACATGGACTTGCTTACAAGAAAGAAATGTCTGTTAACTGGTGTACTTCGTGTAAGTGCGTACTTGCTAATGAGGAAGTTGTTGACGGCGGCTGCGAAAGATGCGGAAGTCAGGTTGTACGCAAAGTAAAATCTCAGTGGATGTTGAAAATAACAGAGTACGCACAGCGTCTGGTTGACGATTTGGATTTGGTGGATTATCCGGAAAGAGTAAAGACCCAGCAGAAAAACTGGATAGGCAGAAGTACCGGTGCGGAAGTGGACTTTACGGCTACAACCGGCGATATACTTACAGTATACACTACTCGTCCCGATACGTTGTTCGGAGCTACGTATATGGTTGTTTCTCCCGAGCATCCGTATATAGACAAGTGGGCAGATAAAATCGAGAACATAGAAGAAATTCGAGCTTATCAGAATGACGCTGCAAAGAAGTCGGAGTTTGAGCGTACCGAAATGGCAAAAGATAAGACAGGTGTAATGATTAAGGGTATTCGTGCAATAAACCCTGTAAATAACACCGAAATTCCGATATTTATTTCTGACTATGTATTAGTATCGTATGGTACGGGGGCAATTATGGCTGTTCCGGCACATGATACACGTGACTGGGCATTTGCGAAAAAGTTTAATCTTCCGATAATTGAAGTTGTAAAGGGCGGAAATGTTCAGGAAGAAGCTTTTACGGATTGTGCGACGGGCGTTATGGTAAACAGCGGAATGCTGGACGGCTTGTCGGTTGAAGACGCTAAAGTAAAGATTAAGGCATGGTTGACCGAAAATGGCAAAGGCAAGGAGAAAGTTAACTTTAAGCTGCGTGACTGGGTATTCTCAAGACAAAGGTATTGGGGCGAACCTATTCCGATTATAAATTGTCCGTGCTGCGGATATGTTCCTTTGGACGAAAGCGAGCTGCCGCTTGAATTGCCAATGGTTGATTCTTACGAACCGACTGACACGGGAGAATCACCGCTTGCAAACATTACAGAATGGGTAAACGTAAAATGCCCGAAGTGCGGCGGAGAGGCTCAGCGTGAAACAGATACAATGCCGCAGTGGGCAGGTTCTTCGTGGTATTTTCTGCGTTATATGGATCCACATAATGATAAAGAGTTGGCAAGCAAGAAAGCTCTTGATTACTGGTCGCCGGTAGATTGGTACAACGGCGGCATGGAGCATACAACACTGCACTTGCTTTACAGTCGTTTTTGGCACAAGTTCCTTTACGATATAGGTGTAGTGCCGACAGCCGAACCATATGCAAAACGTACAAGCCATGGTATGATACTTGGCGAAAATAACGAGAAAATGAGCAAATCAAGAGGCAATGTCGTAAATCCCGACGAAGTTGTAGCGGAGTATGGTGCGGACACTCTTCGTCTTTATGAAATGTTTATCGGTGACTTTGAAAAGTCGGCGCCTTGGAGCCCTGACGGTATAAGAGGCTGCAGACGTTTTATAGAAAGATACTATAATTTGCAAAACAATATAATTGACAGCGATGAAATCCGTCCGGAGTTAGAGAGCGCTTTCCATAAGACAATAAAAAAAGTCGGCGACGATATTGAGAATATTAAATTCAACACAGCTATTGCAGCTCTGATGACACTCATAAACGATTTGGTAAGCAAGGGCGTTACCCGTGAAGAATTAAGAATTTTTTCTATTCTGATGAATCCGTTTGCGCCGCACGTAACCGAGGAAGTATGGGAACAGCAGTCTTTAGGAAAAGGCATTTTGGCAGAAGCAGACTGGCCGCAGTATGACGAAGCTAAGTGCAAAGACGAAACTATTGAAATTGCCGTGCAGGTAAACGGGAAAATAAAAGCAAAGCTTATGATTGCGGCAGATACGGAACAGAAAGAAGTGTTGAACATAGCCCACTCAAACGAGAAAGTATCGCAGGCTATCGGTTCCATGAGGATTATGAAAGAAATTTACGTCAAAGGAAAATTGGTTAATATTGTAGTAAAGCCATAAATTTTTTCTCTGCTCAAGCGAGGCTGAATCATTTGTAAGGGCAAAGCCCTTACAAATCTACTCGCTTTTTTCAAAAGCGAGTGCGACAGGCTTTGCCTGTCGGATTCAGCCTGTAGTAATGTGATAGTCTGCCGTCCTTCTTAAAAAAGTAAAAACTTGATGAAATGTTAGTTTTGTAAACTAACTGGATAAATTTTTTAAAAAGACTTGACAAAAATGTAGGAAATATTGTATAATTAAACTTGCAAATTATGCGATTAACTCCTGCCTTTTGGCGGATGGGAGGGAAAATAAATGGCAGAAATCCGAATCAAAGAAAATGAGTCTCTGGAAAGCGCATTGAGAAGATTTAAGAAGCAGTGCGCAAGAGCCGGCGTTATTGCTGAGGTTCGCAAGAGAGAAGCTTATGAGAAGCCGTCTGTAAAGCGCAAGAAAAAGTCTGAGGCTGCTCGTAAACGTAAGTATAAGTAATTTGTTTTATAGACTTACAGAATAATTGTCAGAAAGAGCGGGTAGTTTTATAGCTGCCCGCTGATTTTTTGAAATAAAATGGAGATAGTGTAATGAAAAAAATTCTTTTGATATTAGGACCCAACTTAAACATGGTAGGGCTTCGTGAAAAAAATGTTTACGGAGAAGAAACAGCCGAAATAATAAATACAGACATTTGCAAATGGGCAGAAGAAATAGGAATGGAAATTGAAATATATCAATCTAATTCCGAGGGGGAAATAATTTCAAAAATTCATTCTGCTTTGGGTGAAAAAGACGGAATTATAATAAATGCCGGAGCATACACACATTACAGTTATGCTATTCGTGACGCAATAGCGTGTGTTCCGTCCATACCTGTTATAGAAACGCATATGTCAAATATACATGCCAGAGATGAGTTTCGCCATAAAACGGTCATAGGAGCAGTATGCAGAGGACAAATAAGCGGATTCGGTAAATACAGCTATAAACTTGCGCTTTATGCACTGAGGGAAATGCTGTAAAAAGAGGTGATAATTTTGACAGAGGCAACGGAACTTGAAAAATTAAGAAAATACATGAAATTAAAAAAGTTAGCTGTAAAGCTGCCGGATTCATCAACGGGAGCATTAGTGCGGCATGAAAAAAATCTGTATTATTTGACAGGCTTTGCCAACAGCGAGGGAACACTGTTAATTACTCGTGATTGTTCGTACTTACTGGTTGATTTTCGTTATGGAGAAGCCGCACAGAAGCAAGTCACGAACTGCCAAGTAGTGGTATATAAAAAATATAATGACGCAGTTAAAGCGATTGTAAAAAAACATGGACTTAATAAAATATTGATTGAATCGGCGTATACGACAATTAAGGCAGCAAAAGATTTGAAAAAAAACCTCGCTGAAATAAACTGTAACGTTATAAGCGATGAAACACTTGACAAATATACTTCAAATTTAAGGATTATTAAAACAAAAGATGAATTGGCAAAAATAGAAAGGGCACAGCGTATTACGGAAGAAGCGTATCTTGAGCTTTTGAACATGGTAAAACCCGGAGTAAAAGAACTTGATTTGGCATTGGAACTTGAATTTTTAATGCGAAGAAAAGGAGCGTCGGGAGTTTCTTTTGATTTAATCACGATTGCGGGCAAAAAGACGTCTATGCCGCACGGAGTTCCGGGCAATGAAACAATACAATATGGCGACTTTGTAACATTTGACATAGGCGCGGTTTATGAGGGATATCACAGCGACATGACGAGAACCATAGCGGTAGGCGAAGTCAGCGACCGTCAAAAAGAGATTTACAATGTTGTGTTGGAAGCCCAGCAAAAAGGATTGTCAAAAGTAAAAGCCGGAATAAAAGCAAAGGAAATTGACAGGGCTGCAAGAGAAGTAATTGAAAATGCAGGGTACGGTGAGAACTTTAGACATTCTACGGGTCACGGCGTAGGTTTGGATATTCACGAGCTGCCTTATGTTTCCGAAAAATCAGATATTTTGCTGAGCGAAGGAATGGTAATAACGGTTGAACCGGGAATATATTTGCCGAATGAGTTTGGCGTCAGGATTGAAGATATGGTTGCAGTGACAAGGGACGGCTGTTATAATTTTGCAAAGCTGTCTAAGGATTTGTTAATATTGTAAAAATTTTCTTTACGGCGTAAAATTCCTATAAAAAACTTGCATTTTTAAATGTTGTATAGTATAATAAGAGAGTATATGGTGCTTTTTTCATAAAGTCGAAAGGGCTTTAGAATCAAAGCTTTATATTTGGAAAAACAGGAGGATTTTAATATGATATCAGCAGGCGATTTCAGAAACGGCGTTACCTTTGAAATGGACGGTCAAGTTGTTTCTATTATTGAGTTTCAGCATGTAAAGCCGGGTAAGGGCGCAGCTTTTGTTCGTACAAAGATTAGAAATGTAATTACAGGCGCAGTTGTTGAAAAGACATTTAACCCCAACGATAAGTATCCTACCGCTTTTGTAGAGAGAAGAGATATGGAGTACAGCTATGCCGACGGTGATCTTTACTACTTCATGGATACCGAAACATGGGAGCAGATTCCGATAGGCAAGGCTGTTTTGGGCGATAGCTTCAAGTTTGTAAAAGAGAACATGGTTTGTAAGATTCTTTCCTATAAGGGCAATGTGTTTGGAGTTGAGCCGCCGAACTTTGTAGAGCTTAAAGTTACCGAAACCGAACCGGGCTTCAAGGGCGATACGGCTACAAATGCGACAAAGCCGGCAACAGTTGAAACAGGCGCAGTTGTAAAAGTTCCGCTTTTCATTGACGAGGGCGAAATGATTCAGATTGATACGCGTACGGGAGAGTATCTTGGACGTGCTTGATTAATTTATTAAATATATCACACAAAAGGTGGTTACACAAATGGACATTAAAGAAAAAGTTGCATATATTCGTGGTTTGACAGACGGGCTGAAGCTTGACGAAAACAATGATACGGTTAAGGTTTTGAAAGCAGTTATTGATTTGCTGGACGATATTTCCGAAGAGCTTACGGATTTGGGCGAGCTTTACGACGATTTGACATTGCAGGTAGATGAAATTGATCAAGATCTTTCAATCGTAGAAGACGATTTGTACGACGATGACGAAGACGATGATTTTGACGATTTTGACGAGGACGGAGAATATTACGAAGTTGTTTGTCCGAACTGCGGCGATGAAATTTGTGTTTCCGAGGATATTTTGATAGAGGGCGGCATTGACTGCCCTAACTGCGGCAAAATGTTGGAATTTGACTTTTCCTCTCTTTCAGCTGACGATATTAACAGCGAAGAAGAATAATTATAGTTTGCTGCGAACGAAAGTTATCCCCCTTGCGTATTATGTGCGAGGGGGTGTTTTTGTGTTTAGAAAAAGCCTGAATATAAAATATAATCAGAAATTAAAAACAGTAGGATTAGCATTATTTTTGATTTTTATTATAATATTTATTTTTTCAGCAGTATATTTTGACAAAAAGATTTCCCCTTTTATGAACCAATATACTGTTATGAAAGGTCAGCAAATGATGACGGATTTATTCGGCAAAACCGTAAATCAGAAAATGGACGAAATGAATTTAACATATGATAAGCTGATTGACATTTCTTATTCAAAAGCAGGAGAAATACAGTCTATGAATACAGACGTTGTAACAATAAATCGGCTTAAAAATGAGGTTACCCTACAGCTTTCCGAGCTTTTGGCAAATGAATACGAATACAAAGTTGATATCCCGATAGGAAGTCTTTTTGACAGCGAGTTTTTAAGCGGTTCGGGAAAAACTATTTCATTTAATAATACTGTTACGGGCGATGTAAAATCTGATTTTAGAAGTGAATTTGAATCAAAGGGAATAAATCAGACTGTCCATAGGCTTTACATAGACATTACCGGAAACTTGCTGATTATAGCGGCGGGAGAGCAGCAGCCCATTGAAATGACAACGTCTGTTTTAGTCGGAGAAACTGTGTTGCTGGGAAAAGTTCCCTCTTGGAATATTGATTAAATTATTGCTGAAATTTATAAAATTTTAGTTGATTTTATGAAGAAAATGTTATATAATAGTTGTGGTGTTGCAGTTTATTAAAGAGTTAGGGGAATAAAAATGGATAAAGTAAGAAGATTCTGTTTGCCTTATAGTACATTGACCGGACTTCGTCTGCTTATGTTGAGTATTATGTTTTTTGTAGTGTATAATGGAGTTGACTACTTTACTGTAACTCCCGGTCAAACTAAGGTTTTGAATTTTCCGATATTAGTTTTGATGCTTGGGCTTGATTATATCATGTATTTTGTTTTGAAAAATTCGCTTTTTGTTTCAAAATGCAAAATATATGATAAAAGAATAGAGTATTATAAAAAAGTAGGAGCTACTGATTTAATTACAAATGATTTCCGGCATGGAGAGAAAGCTCTCGGCGGCAATCTTATTATTGGCGAATACTGTTTAATTGGCTACAATTTTGGAGTGGTAGTGTTTTATGATGAAATACAAAGAATATACACTGCAAAGACCTATGATGTTAAAAAAAGTGGAGATAATCCGATACGAGAAAGCAATCATCTTTGCGTTACATGCAGCAATGGAGAAAAACATACGTTATGTTTAATTCCGGGTTATAATAATTATTATACGGAAGTCGGTAAGATTTGCAACGATATCAATGACAGAAACAGTCCGTTTTAAAAAACTTTTTCAAAGGAGAGGGAAGACCTCTCCTTTATTTTTTTAAAACTGTTTACACGATAAAAAAATTTTGCTATAATAAATTCTATAAGCATTATCCGCAGCTCAAGAAAAATTTTTAACAGCAAGATTTTTAAGAGTAATATAAGGAAGGGTCGGTAAATATGAAACTGAAAAAATGTTCAAAAGCAGCAATATGTTTATGTTTGTCCGCTTCGATGTTAATTACAGCCGTATCCGCCAACGCGGCTGTAAAAGACGAAATTCCCGTAAAAGCTGTAATTAGTTCCGATTATACGGATACATACAAAGCATATCTTTCGGGTAAAGTAGAGGTTGACGAAAATTCAGGCGTGAAGATTGCTCCTTACGCTGTGTCGGGTACGGCACTTCAGCCGTCGCAGGCACTTCCGTCTTCATATAAAACACAAACTACGGGCATAAGAAATCAAGGTTCTCATAATACATGCTGGGCATTTTCGGGTATAGGCACGTTAGAGGCAGCCCTTTCCGCAAACGGAAAGGGGGATATAGACCTTTCCGAACAGCATTTGGCATGGTGGGCAACGGCGTATCTTAACGGTAACAATGGTACGGGTTGGCTGCATGAATCTTTTAATTTCGGCGGATACAGTAGGACCAGCGCAGGTTATTTTGCTTCATGGCAGGGACCCAAATTAGAAAGTCAAATGCCGTACATTACAACGTCAAACAGTTATCCGTCCGATATGAACGACTATGAAAACGCATATAATGTCACGGAAATTATTTATGTTCATAATGATATTGACTCAATTAAAACGGCAATTTATCAATATGGGGGAGTAGCGACATCTTATAATAACGGTTCGTGTTATAACAGTGACAGAAGTGCTTATTATGGGGGCGATGTTGTAACGAAGTTCTCAGGACATGCAATAACTGTAATCGGCTGGGACGATAATTACTCAAAGGATAATTTTGACGAATCTAACAAGCCGCCTGCTGACGGTGCATGGCTTGTGAAGAACAGTTGGGGAGAAAATAGAGGAGATAACGGCTATTTATGGATTTCCTACTATGATTTATACGCTTTTAATACCGATGTTTGGGGAGTTAATTTGGCTTTTAAAAGTGTAAGAACTGCAACAGGTTATGATAAGATGTATCAAAACGAGCGATATGGAGCGACATATTTTATGTCTATGGAAAATTCCCATTCTCAAAAATACAGTGAGTTAACTTTTGTAAATGTGTTTGATTTTGACAGCGAGCATAAATATTTGCAAAATGTTATATTTGAAACAATTAACGAAGGCTCCGATTATTCAGTTTATTATATGCCGGTAGAGAATGATAAGCCGGTAACGGACAAATCTCGGTGGTATTATCTTAGCGGAGGAAAAGTAAATAATTCGGGTTATATAAAGACGAATATTAATAATGTTATTTTGCCGAAAGGCAAGGGAGCAATCGGAGTAACTATTGACGGTACGGCAGTTAATGATTACGCTTCTTTGGGTGTAGACGAGTGGCTTCGAACAAAAGATAAAAAAACTTATATATTTAAGCCCGACCCGAAGCGAGGGGACAGCTTTATTATTGCCGATGATAAAGCCTATGATTTGCTTGACGTCTACGCAGCTAATGACGATGATATCGGCGGAACGCTTGTAATAAAGGCTATTGCAGCGACCAATATAATTGGAGATGTTGACGGTGACACAAGCGTAACCACAGCCGATGCTCTTCGGATTTTGCGTAATTCCGTAGGAATTGAAAGTTTTGACGAAATGCAGCAGATTAATGCGGACGTTAATTTCGACAATGAAATTGATTCGCTTGACGCCCTTGAAGTTTTGAGAAAGACTGTAAATTTAATTTCAGATTTTTAATAATAAATAAAATTAAAGCTAAAAGCCGCTGCGGAAATAAATCCACAGCGGCTTTTTTTAGAGAGGAGAATTAATCGGTAAATTTAACGGTAAAGTTTTTAACAGCAGTATTATTTGAAGAATCCTTAACATAAACTCTGATATCATAAGAGCCGGAGGAAGACGGTTTTAATGTAGCTGTTGTGTCGGTGCGATAAAGAGCCGAGAAAGTTGACCAAGTATTGGTTGAAGTCTTTTTATAATAGAATTCATATGTATAGTCGCCAATGCCGCCCTCTGCCGAGCCGACAATCCGGATAGGATTACCCTTCTTAACCGATTGGTTAGAGATAGTGGTATTGTTAGTAAGAGCAGTACCGCTGAATACAACGTCTATATTCTTGACAGCAGCCTTTCCGGAGCTGTCTTTAGCATAAATTCTGATATTGTATGTGCCGGCTGTCGAGGCTTTCAGAGTTGCCGTTGTTCCTGTGCAGTAAGAACCTGAGAATTTTGACCACGAGGAAACAGTTGACTTTTTGTAATAAAATTCATACGTATAGCCGCCAACGCCGCCGTATGCCGAACCGGTAATTCTGACAGAGCTGCCTAACTGAGGAGTTTTAGTGCTTACAGTAGAAGTATTTGTAAGGAGAACGCCGTCAAAAGTAACGCTGAAATTTTTTACAGCGGTCTTTCCGGCACTGTCTTTAGCATAAACTCTGATATTATATGTTCCGGCAGAAGAAACTTTTAAAGTTGCCGTTGTTGCGGTGAGAGCGGAAGCTGAAAACTTTGACCAGCTGCTGCTTTCTGAATTTTTGTAATAAAATTCGTAAGTATATTCGCCAGTGCCGCCTGATGCAGCTCCCAAAATATTTATCGGATTACCTACGTTTGCCGTAGTTGCTGAAAGTTTAGTATTATTAACCAAAGGAGCAGAGGTATATTTAACAGTAAAATTTTTAACAGATACATTTCCGGCATCGTCTTTTGCGTAAACTCTGATATTATAAGTTCCGGCAGAAGACGGATTTAAAGAGGCAGTTGTTGATGTAAGAGCCGAATTAGAAAACTTTGACCAACTGCTGCTTGACGACAGCTTATAATAAAATTCATATCTGTAATTGCCCGAACCGCCTTTTGCAGAACCTGTGATTAATGTTTTGTTTCCGACAACAGCTTGTTCGGAAGATACGGAAGAAGTGTTTTCGAGTTTAGACATAATACCAACATTCAGAGCCGTCCAATTATCGGCAGCGTTAATTTTTTTACCTAAAATTTTTGTAGCTTGGAGCTTTGAATTTGAAAGAGGTTCTACCTTTGTTAACGAAGTAGTTTCTCTTTTAATTCCCAAATCTGAATAAGAGCCGTTTTTAGTTACTTTAAATGTTAATGTAACAGCGGAAACAGGCTCGTTTGCGTAATCCGTGATAAGCATTTTTTCATCGTACATAGTCGCTATTTTGATAGGATTAACGTCTTCATTTACAATCATTCTGCAATTTTGAGCATTTTTAGTATAGCTAACATAAGAAAGATAGCTGCTGTTATAAGAAACAGAAGCATTAAAAGCTCCAATGGCACTTAAACCGCCTATCACATAATCAACTGTAACAGTATCGCCTACACGTACCTCAGTGTTTGCAGACGGAGTTTGAGCTGTTGAGCAATAAGAATAAGCGACGGCATCAGAAGGCTGCTGTTCTGTTTCAAGGGCATTGAAAGAAGCGGCAGAGGATATCATCAAACCGCCTGCAAGCAGCAAAGCCATAAACTTTTTCATTAGAGAAATCTCCTTTCATAACTAAAATTTTTTAATTCTATACTTTATTTTAGTACATTTTATGTATACTTGTCAATATAAAAACAAACAAAAATTACCGTTCGGAAGAAATTTTCCGAACGGTATTTTTAAGTTAATTCACAAGTAATAATTACAAATGAGATTAACCGATAGTTATGGTAGCAAAAGAAGCGTCCGCATCGCTAAGACCAACTGATTTACGGAGAATCAAGAGGCTGTCAAGGCTGTCCACATTAGTGTCATTGTTTACATCGCCAAGTTTAAGCAGAGTGTCATCGTACTTCTCCAAGCCAACAGAATATCTGAGAACTGAAAGAGCGTCGGCAGAAGTGATTTCTTTATCGTTGTCAACGTCGCCCATCATGCGATCTTCTCCAACAGGAGGCTCGGTTAAAGCTTCAACTGTGATTTTTGAATCTGTGTATTTGCCTTGACTTCCGGTATTCTTATCAACGAGTACATTCAAGTTGTCGCCGTCTACCTGAAGGAGGTAAGTAATTTCAGTTTTAACATTAAGGTCGCTGATTTTGAAGTCTTTTTCTGCTTTGAACTTAAATGTGCAGAGAGCAACTTTTTCGCCTGCGAAAGCGGATTCGCCCTTAGCGGGGTCGAAGTAAGCGCCGATAATAATTGTGCCTGCTTCT
>CACWIU010000014.1 GCA_902761025.1 uncultured Ruminococcus sp.
TATAGTAATAGTATTAGAATAAAGAATAATAATAGTATTAGATTCTTAATAGACATACTAATACTAATAAGATTCTTAATAGTATTAGAATATTAAAAACGTATTAGTATGAGTTCGTCTATTGATTTTTTTGCCACACTGAAAAAATGTTATCTGTTGGTTTTTAATCTTTGGTTTTACCGCCTTAAACGCAGAATAGCCATAGAAGGCTCTATAACGCTCTATAATCAACGAAACGATATTAAGAGGTAGTTATACCTTTAATTGAATCGTTGCTTAAATCGGCTTATATTGGCTCTATGGCAACAATTATAAAACAGTTATTTTATTTACGGCTTTAATACATGGCAGCGGATTTTTAACTCAGAGAAACAAAAACAGACTTAGTTCAATATCCCAATCAAGATACTCAACTAAATCTGTTAAATCGCTATCAGTCAATTTGTTTCAGTTTGTTTGTTTTGCTTCGCCGAAACGCTGGTAATGAACCACTTCACGCTCTCGCAGGAATCGGATAGGGTCAATAACATCGGGGTCGTCACAAAAACGAAGAATATTATCATAAGTAGTCCTCGCCTTTTGCTCCGCAGCAAGATTTTCATGCAAGTCTGTCAAGACATCTCCCTTTGACTGCAAATAAGCGGCCGTAAACGGAACGCCTGCCGAAGAAGAAGGATATATGCCCGTTGTGTGGTCAACAAAATAGCTGTCAAAACCTGAGTCTTTAATCTGTTCAACAGTAAGGTTTCTTGTAAGCTGATAGACAATAGCTCCTATCATCTCTAAATGAGCCAACTCTTCCGTACCTATATCAGTCAAAATTGCTTTCAATTCAGGGTAAGGCATTGCGTATCTTTGACTAAGGTAACGCAATGACGCTCCCAATTCTCCGTCGGGACCGCCGTACTGAGTTATAATAATCTTCGCCAACGCAGGATTTGGACTTTTTATCTTTATTGGATACTGCAATTTCTTTTCATAAACCCACATTTACTCTTCCTCCTCTCCCAAGTCCCATGGCCACGGATTCTTTATCCATTTCATGCGGTTATCGGCAGAATCACGGAAAATTATCGGGCCGTATTTTTCTTCGTATTTTTCACGCAGAATACGGCTCTTACTTTCGTAATCTTCAAGTCTGCGGTGAGCTTCTCTGTCGCTCGGGTGAGTATCCAAATATAAATTCAACTCCACAACCGCAAAATCATAAGACGCTATCTTCCTTGTCAATATCTGTTTGTCTGTCATCGTTAAACCTCCTTGCCGCAGCAAAACGGCTTATTCAACTCGGGAAATAATGTTCCGCTTACTATTCCCTGTTCGGGAGAACATATTTTCCCCGACTGCTGATAAGGCACATATGCCATTGCAACTACCGTATCATCCGGCAAGGGCGTTTTTATACCGTATTCAAAAGCTGTAATTCTCATTAAATCTTTAATATCTTCCAAAACAATATGCCCCTTTCACATCGCTAATAATTTTTTTGTTTTTTAACAGCCTTTATTTTTTTATAACTTTTTTCAAAAAAGTTGGGGACAGTAATTTTTTTATTCCTAATATATTCTATGATAAATTCAATCAAATTGTGCTTTGTTTTTTTGCGGACGAAGTTTTTTTAAAAGCTCTTTGTCATCTCTTGAAATTCTGTAAGAATCAACGCATTTTTGAACGGTCATTTTTAACAATGTTTTATCTGTTAAGCCGTTTTTGATTATTTCAAGAGTTTTATCTCTATACTTGACAAAAGCCACTGAAAATAACCACGCCTGAGCCATTTTTACGTAATATTCGTCGCTTTGAACTTTTTTGGCAAGCTGTAACGTTATATCTATGTAATCAGCATTTAAATAATATGTCATAAGAAGAACTAATCCCACACGTTTCGCCCACGGATTGGAACTGCTCAAATATCCCTTTATTTGCTCGAAAAATAATTTTTGATTCTTTCCGACACTCTTGAACTCGCTGCAAAACGTATCGCATACCGCCCAATTATCTATATACGGGATAAATTTATCAAGAGCGGCTTTTTGTTCCTCTACGCTCCCCCCAAGGTTCGCCGTCACAAGACCTCTAAGAATGATTTCTTCATAATATTTTGTTCCGCTGTTCTCCAGAAAGCCAATAAAGTCGCCTTTCGATATTTTCGCCGCAGTCGAACGCAAAAGCGGCATTCGAATCCCTATAATTTCACTTGAAGAGTTTTTCACTAATCCCGAATGAAAATTACGATATTTTTCATCTTGCAAACTTTTCAAATAACTAATTAATTCTTCGTAATGTTCTTTATCTAATTTTTCAAAATTCATAAAAATCTATCTCCTAATCAAATTTTAAAATAAGCTTTTATATTTATTTTACAATTTTTTTAGTAAAAAGTAAATGTCTGTCACCATGTGCAGACTACTTAAATATCTTGACACATTTAATTAAATATTGTAAAATAGTGATATCCGTTAAATTGGGGAATTAGGGGGGTTTTGTATGGAAGAATTCACACCCGAGGATTACGGCACAATTTTTGAAAATATGTGTTACAGCGATTATCTGAGCGCCGTATACGACTATGACGAAAAAGCCTTAACTAAAGCAAAAGCAGAAAAAAAACTTGCAAATGCCGCTATAGACAAAAACAAAAAAAATCAAGCTTTAAAACAGCTTTTGTCCCAAAAAGCCAAAAATCAGGACGAACGAATAAAACTCGTTCAAAAGGCTAACGCATTAATTAAAAATAACAAAAAAGAAGCCGAAGAACGAATAATACATGCGAAAGAAAAAGTTACGCAAGCCGCCGAAGAAGAAATTTCCTCCCGACAAGAAGACTTTAATAAAAGAATAGAGGATTTTAACTCGCGAGCCGAGTTTCTTAAAAAAGAACAAGAACGGCTCAGTAAAGAATTAGAAAAAATCGCAAAAAGTAAAGAAGCTTTTTCAAACTATACGGGTAAAAAACTTCCCGTTGCCAACAATGAAGTTCTCCAAATGCTTTTGCACGCTAAAAAGAAACGTTGGCTTACGGAGTATCATAAAGATTTGATTGCCTCGTCTGTTAAGCAGATTTGCGGCAAAAGAATTTCCGACTTTAACGACCTTATGAAAGAAGAACGCTCATTCGCAAAATCTAAAATGGTCAGCGACATAAAAAGAGGCAAAGTCACAAAACAAGTTATATATGAGTTTGCCAAGCGTACTTCTATTATAACGGCAGTGGTATTTGGCTTGATATGTCTTGCCGCCATTGTTCTTCCGACAGTAAGTTTTTTGGCAGGATTACAAGCGTTAGTAAGCTATTTATTCTGCGGCGGTTTCTTTATGAACGTTGTCTGTATGCTTAAAAAGCAGTATTACCCTCAGTTGAAAGCCTTTTGGGTCACAGAAGTAACTATGTGCGTAAGTTTTATATTGGGCATCTTGTCGGGATATTTAATATGGGATTTGCTCGTATCGGAAAAAAACAATTTTTTCACGCTGGCTTACGCTGTTGTTTCGGCTGTCGGAACAGGATTTTTAATACGCAGACTTCTTATTTCTCACCCTGCAAAAAAAATACTCTGCCGACTGCCGTTTCTAAAAGACAGAGCAAGATATTATATTTTTAAAAATTCCACCGAACTGGAAGACGGCAAATACAATCTGCAAATTTACTGTTATTTCTGCCATGACGCAATAATGGATTATCTCTCTATCGAGTATAAAAATAAAACCGTTGCCCGTTTACAAAATGACGAAGAACTGTGTCTAAATCTGAAAGAAAAATACGAACGGGAACAAATCGAAATGGAGGCTAAAAAAAGAGAGCTTGACCAAGAATCCGAACGGATTAACACCTTTATAGAAAGTCGCAGAAAACAGCTTTCACAACAGCTTGAGGACATTAACTCCGGCAAAGCTTTTGACGAAATACCGGATTTAACAGACAAGTTTCCGCCAGAATTTGAGCAGAGCATGGAACAGCTTAAAGCAGAGAGCGAAAATCTGGACGCTCAAATAGAAAAAGCTCAGCTTGCTTCCGACAAAGCAGACCAATACTACGAAACAGTTCGTTCTCAATACGGCAAAGCCGCCTACGAGTTTGAAAAACTTACAGCCGGACTGCGTTACTGGAACAAAACGCCCGTTCCATCGTCAACGGGGTTCAAGCTTACGGACGCAATATGCTTTGAAAGCAATCGCCAACAATCTATTTTTCACCATAATTTACAGCCGTTTGCTTTTCGCTATTCCGTACTACAGGAAGAATCAAATCCGGCTTTAATTTTAAAAAGCACGATTTACAGATATATTAAAGCCCTGATGAAAATTAATCCGGCTCGAATGATTCAAATTAATATAATTGACCCTGTTTCAGACCCGAGTATTTTGCTTAATTCTCAGCAATTCTTTAAATTTTCGCCTTTGGGAATAATCAACGGCGTTTCGACAATGAGCGATTTTGAGATACGCTTGTTTAACAACGAAAGAAATTACGAAACGTTTAAAACTGTTTTCCGCAAGCAATGCCGTCAAATAGTTGATTTTCTGCGTGACAATCAAGAAAGCGGAGATAATTCGTGCAGCATTGAGCTTGCCAACAAAATAAAGAATGATGACAGAAACCCGTTTATGTATCAAGTTATGATGTTCATTGTTCCCCGTGCGACAGACGAAACGACATTTGAACCGCCCTCGGCATTTGTACGCAGCTTAAAAAACGGCACATATGCTCCTATGGGTATTTTGCCCGTATTTTTTGTTGACAAAAACAGTATTCATGAAAAGTGGCGGGAAGTGGTTGATTTATGCAAATCCGGCTGCGTAGTAACACAACGCTCATCAGAATAGAATATCTCGAAGACAAAGCCTGTTAAAGCTTCCCACAAGCCTTTTAAAATGCTTGTGGGTCTGGTTTTTTAAGGGCAACACCCTTAAAAATATATTACTTCTTAAAAATATCGCTGTGAGGTACTGTTAAATATGAAAAAAGGTCTTATAACAGCTGCAAAATTTATAATATTTTTCATCGGCTGGGCTGTATTGGCAGGTATAACCGAAGTACCATGTGAAGAAAATCCTGTTGTATGGAGATTTTTCGCAGAACTTATCCCCTTTTTATGGATAATAATTTTTACAGTCATTTTTTTATTATTTGAAAAAGGCAATGTAAAACTGCCTGTTATGACAAATTTAAAAAAAGGATTTGTCATAGGAACTGTATCCGGAATAGTTTGGACAGCAGTTCCCTCCGCTCTTTTGATGACAACAGGACTTCTGTCCATTGCAGAAAAAAATCAAATTGATAATTTATGGCTTTGGATAATATCGGCATTTATCAACGTATGTATGCAGGAACTTCTTATAAGAGGATACTTGTACCAGCTGATAAAAGAACGTCACAATTCGATTGCAGCCGTATTTATTACTTCAAGTTTGTTTACTTTTATTCACGGAGGAGCTTTTGAGGCAGGCATAATTGCAGTCATAAATGTTTTTACAATGAGCTTATTTGTTTCAATGCTCTATGAATCGGAAGATACTATAATCGCACCGATTATGGCTCATGCAGTCTGGAATATCATAGGGGCAATTTTCTTAGGCGAAGTAAGTCTTGCCGATGATTATCCAAATCTTTACTCTGTCACTACGTCGGATAATGTCCTGCTCTCGGGAGGGGAATACAAAATTGAGGCAAGCATTATTGTTATGTTTATAAATATAATTTTAACAGTCATATTTTTTTATAAAAACAAAAACAAAAGCAAAAAAATTACCGATTACTGATTGTAACCGGTAATTTTTTTAGCAATATATCGTTAAGGGCTTCGCCCGCTTTTTTGAAAAAAAGCTTGGCAAAAAACTTTAAAAGGCTTCGCCAATTAACGGAACGCAACAAGAATGTATTGACCGTTTTCTTTATTTAAATTATATCTTACTCCGTTAATGTCCTGCTGAACTACATAAACGATATTTGAGCCAATAGAACAGCCCTCGCTGTTTCCGTAATTTTTCACTGCAATTCCGCCGTTGATTTTCTGAATACTGCCCGTAAATTCCGAAAGCGGCATATCCTGAGCAAAATAAAAGACCATTTGCGGAGAAAAATCAAGAGTAATCGCCCTGCTCTGCTCCCCTGTTCCCTGAATGGCGTAAACTGCAAACGGACTGCCGACACGCTGCTTTTCCGCCGCTGTGAGATGAACGCCGCTGTTCGCCAAATGTCCGCCTAAAACAGAATCTATAATTTCGTTGTCGCTGATAAAATCCGCTCTTACAGGGTGGTCGGATTCTATCCACTTGTTAAGCTCCAAATTTGTTGTTTTCAATGATGACGGCATAAATAAAAAGACCTCCTGTTTTTGTATTATTCAAATTGTTCAAACTGTTCCCATGACAAATTCATTGCGTCAATCTGAGCGAAAGTTCTGTTGCTGTTGTCGTAATCGCTCCATGCAATTTGACGGAAATCTATCGTAAAGCTGAGATGACACGGTAAAAAATCCTTTGCACGAGAAATTATATATCGCTTTTGAGTATCCGTATAAGTTCCGCTGACAGGCGTTATATACAAGTCAAAAATATGCGGACGCTCCAAAATATTGCAGTCAAAATTAAGCGACTGAAAAAACCGCAAAATGCCCGACAAAGTATAATCATTTACTCCTAAGTTCATCAAACCTACAAGCATTTCACGGCGAATACCCGTTGACAAATCATTTCTTGGCGAACCGACTATTTTTTCATAAAATTCAAGACCCACGTTTTCGGCTGTTATAACAAGGCATTCTCTTATAACACGGTTAATTTCTGTTGAAATAGAATCAAACTCAGCCGCATAACAAGAAAGTTCTTTTGCAATCAAGCTGTTATTTGTTATGTTATATTGTCCGATAGGCTCAAAAGCCCGAACCATAGCGTTAAAACTGTCCGTATTACTCACGCTCCCTTATAATGATGTTATCGGGGACAATAATATAGTCGTCGCTTACGCTTAAATCATGAACATAAGGTTCTCGCATTGTGTAATTTTTAACGCCCTCGACATGCTTTACATATTCGCCGATATCGGAAATATACATTGTTTCGCCTGCTGAAAGCAAGCTGAAATAATCAAGCGCTGCCTCGCGACAGCGAGCGGAAACATCTGAAAAGCTGTAACCCTCTTTTACTTCTATTGTGAATGTAATGTCAACCGGAGTTTTTCTCAAAGCAAACACGCCTATATCAACGTTAATTTCACGGCTTTGCAGAAGTTTATTTCTGACAGCGTCAATAAGAGATTGAGAGGGAGTATTGTCCGAACTGCCGATAAAAACGTCTACTGTTCCGGCTCCCCTGTTTCGGGGAATTACGCCCGCGGCAAGAACTCCGTTAACTTCAAGGGCTGATTGGATATAATAAGCCTTGTTTGTGCCGTTTGAAATATGCACAAAGCTGTCAATAATTCTTCTTCTAAGCTGTTCGTCTGTTTCCTTGTCCGTTCCGCCGCTCATTGGCTGAGTATTGCCGACTGCGTCAATGCCTGCGACAGGAGTAACAATAACGCTTATTTTACCGGCAGGCACATTGCCCTCTCTGCCCTCTGTCAAAGCTTCAACGGCAGCGTCAACAAAATTTGAAGTCGGCGATAAATATACTGTTGACTTAGTGGCAAATCTTACGGGATTATTGCCCGATGACGCACAAATTGTCCCCTGAGGCACATAAATTCCCTCCGGCACAAGTGCGTTTACCGAAAATCTTACAGTGCCGGACGCTTTAGTGCCGTTTTTTCTTGTCAATCCTCGTTCAGCCGCATGGCGTTCAAGGTATTCGCCTGTTGCAGTATCGGGAAACATTTGCCTTTTCAGCCAGTCAAGCTCGTTATACGCTCCGAAAAGCTCGCCGGCAAGCACGGCAAAGCGTATTCCGATATCGGACGCTTTATCGGGGGCAAAACCTGTTTGTTCTTCGTAGCTGTTTTTCATTCTGTTGAGTATTTCGTCATAGGTCTGCATATACAATCACCTCTGTTATCTTAGTTTGTCCGTTAAATTTGACTTCGACATTAAGCCTTGCTCTGCCGCCGCTCATAGGCTGGACATAAACGTTGCCCAAAGAAATTTCTTTTTGATTTACAAGAGCCTCTTGACAAAGAAGTCTTGCCGTTTTATTTCGTTCTTCTGCCAAGGCAAGAGAAGAAAAATCCGCTCCAAAGTCCCTGTCATACCAAAAACTCCCTTTGACCGCCGATAAAGTAAGCCTAACTCTTTGACAAGCTTCGTCAATGGAAAAAATTGTAACAGGAAGATGATTTTCGCCCTCGCAGTGGTCGCCGTTAATAATCAGAGTATCCAAAATTTATTCCTCCGCATTAAAAATTCTTCCGTTAATTATTACAGAACCGTCATTTTTAAGTATAAGACTTGCACCGCCCAATGAAAAAAGCCCTATTTCCCCCTCTTGAAGTTCAAAGGGACAAACTTCGCCGATACAGCTTACGGCAACGCTGTCGCCAAACGGAATAACAACGGCATTTGAGCCTTTAGGCGGTACGGACATAACGCCGTAAGGAATAAGCTGAGCGGCATTTTCAACATTGTCAAGGCTTGAAACAGCAATTTGACTGCCGCCGCAGAATACTACTTTGCCCGAAAAGGGCATTATGTTTTTATCTTGAGCCATTGTTTCGGGAATCCACATTTATAATGTCCTCACTTTCAGTAATTAATTTTACTTTTGAGATTTCGCCCTTATAGTCGTTTTTATAATTAACAGCTGAAACAATAAATTTTTTACCGCGGCACCACGGAGCGGAAACTTCCGCATAACAGCCGATTTTATCAATCAAACAGCCGCAGCAATTTAAAATAACGGAAAAAGACTCTTTGCGGCTTTTTTGCAAAATTTCGTCCGCATCTGACAAAGACTTAGTTTTGCTGTCCGAAAGATTAAGAAAGCGAACTCTGACAATGCCCCGACTTTGAGCGTCCTCATCGCTTACGGAAGTATCGTAACCATTATTTTGGCTGACAAAAATTTGAGATATTCGCTTGTAGCGATTTTCACAGACATTGATATTAATAAACGGAATGCCGTCTTTATTATCAAAGAGAATTAATTCGCTTTTAGTATTTGGGCTGCAATAAAATTGTCCTTTATGGTCAATGATAGGAACAGTACCCAAAAACTCACGGCAAAATTTTTCTGCCGCCGCATAATGCGAACTGCCTTTAGGAACATTAAGAACTCCCCCTCGAATACTTTCGGGAAAGCTGCCGACAGTTATTCCAAAAGGCTGTATATGCTTTTGAAAAATAATCGAAAGAGAGGGATTAACATAATTTGTCGGGGGACATTCGTTGTCAAGCAGCAATGCGGCAAGACTTCTGCAATAAAAAACTATTTCTTCATTATCGGCGTCCGCACGGTAAACTTGTTCGTCAACTATGCCGCTGAACAAAACATTTTTTTCACGGACAGCCAATCGGAAGTTATCGCAGTCGTCAGGCAAAGCATAAATTTTCCTAAAAATTGGTATGCTTGACGCATACGGAAAAACGATGTTTAGTTCGTCGGCAGGGACATTCATTTCGCAGTTTATTTCAACTTTAATCGGATTAGGCAGACGAAAAAGTCCGTTTTCCGATTCTCCTACAAAAATCAATACAAACGCACCCCATTCTCAATATCCAATTCTCGAATATCTTTTATATCGGGATTTAATTCCGTCAATTTTTCAATATTAATGCCTGTCTTATATGAAACGTCCCATAAGTTCTCATTAGCTTGAGGGAAGTAATATCTTTGGGGGAAAATTTTTTCGCAATTATTATCTCCGTCAACTATGCGAAAAGTAAATGCGACTGAAAGGAAATTGCTTTTAGGCTCGGCATTAATGCTCAAATCCGACAGAACAGCAAAAAAAACACCCAACTCAGGCACGGAAAGAACATAAGGAACATATTTACAGCTTGCTCTTAATAATTTTTCGTACGTTTGAAAGCAGTTTTCGCCGTAAAGCTCGCCCGTACCCGATATTTTTGAAATTCCCTCGGCGGCGTGAGAAAAGCGGTTTTGTCCGTCCGACAGGTTAAAGGACGCAATGTTTTTTGAACGGATAATTTTTAATGTCTTGGGATTATGCGAAAGAGAAACGCCGCCAAAACGCATATTAACATTACTCACACTTTCACCTCTGTTTTTACGTCTAAGTTTTTGACATATCTTCTGTATTGACGTTCGTATATTTCGGAAATTTGTTCCGCGTTGTTTTTTATATCATGTTGTGAATTTTTATTTAATTCTTCTTCCATAAAATCCGCCTTTCAAAAATCACAAAACATTGATAAAGAGAATAATTTTGTTTTCGCCGTCAACGCTCCATTGATAACAAACGCAGTCTGCAAAACTTTCGTTTGTTTCGCTCAGCTCCAGTGAAAAATGACCGCCGCCGATAAGCGTATCGGCAACATTTTCGGAAACTCCGCTTAACGTCAAAGCACCCGTAATTTTTTCATCAATAGTATCAATGGCATTATCGCAAAATATCGTTTTGATTTGATAATCTTCATATTTTTCTGTATACTTGCGTTCTTTAGCAGTAAACTCGATAATATCGAACAAATTCAGAACTGCCGTTACATGAATAACAGGTTCTTCGGGTTGGGGTTCAGGCTCCGGCTCGGGTTCAGGCTCAGGCTCAGGACATAAAAGAGATGAATCCTCAATACTGCCTTGAATTTTAACAACAAATCCTTTTGAATCGCTGTTATATTTCGGCTCGCTTATTTTGGCATTTTTCAAATATAAATCCGAATCAAATAAAATATTGTAAATTTCGCAAGCTGTCGCCTGACATTGATTACCGCCGTAAGACACCGGAGAATAAACATAAATAATCACGTCTATTTCGCCGCTGCGAACTTCTCCGACAGTTACATAAGCAGCCGTTTCTGTAACGGGTCTGTTAATAATATTGATTTCATAGCCATTCTTTACGGTATAATTTAAATTATTCTCCAAACATTGGATTATATTTTGAACAACGTCAAGCAGCGTTGACACCTCGCTCTCTGACTTGCAGAACAGCCCAATTATAAATAGGCTGATTTTCAACAACGTACATTTCGGAATGTTTAATCGAATAAACGGTATCGCCGCAGCGAACGGTAGTTCCTATGGGCATATCGGACAAATCAAGCCTTGACTCGCCGATATAGACATAATGTCCCTCGTCGCAGTATCCGTCGGGGACATAAGAGCCTCCGATATAAAGTTTATTTCTGAACAGCAAAGGATTAATAAACGCTTTCACACTGATAGAGATATCGGAACCAACGGGCAAAACTTCGCAGTCGCAGCCGTAGCGTTTTATTAACTTGTCGGTTAAAGTTATGAACATAAACTATCAACTCCCCCGAAAACAAAATCATTGACTTTCAGCAAATCGCCAATTCCCGAAAGTCGGTCAATATATAATCTTTTTGCATTTTCAACAGCTTCGCTGCTAAAATTAACAGTAACATCGCCCGCTTTAAATCCCGACGCATCGTTTCTTGCCGCAATGATTGACTTATAACGATAAAAAGCCAAAGCGGCTGCCACCGCCGTTAAGCGGTGACAGTTCATTTCAACATCGCAGTCGGGGAGCAGCATGGCATAAATCTCGTAAACAGAGTCGTTTATTAAATATTCCCATTGAGCGGAATCAGCCGCATTTAACTCTGTAAGCTTGCGAAAGAGTTCAAGAATTGCGTTAAAGTCCATGTGCATCTCCTGTTTCTTTAAAAATTTTACACATTAATAACCTTAGCGGCATCGGCAAAAATCTTTGCAAAACCCGCAGTGCAAGTAATAGCCGCGCGTTCAAGCTGTCTGTCGATAAGCTTGTCATATTCGGTTGTAATATCGCCTGCAATGACCATTTCCAAAGCGTAATTTTTGTCAAGACCGATAATTTTTCCGCTTGTCATATTAGGAGCATGAATAAGTTTCGCACCAAGCGGAGTAATCATCTTGCCTGTGCTGTGGAAAGTATTTCCTGCGACAGCGTCCTGCATTTGAGGCATTGTGAGCATAGAGGCAACCATATTTGACGGAGCAATAACGGTGTTAAGCTGATACGGATTAAGAGAGTTCCAAAGAGAAATCAAGTCGCCGTAAGCAAGAGTACCCGAAGTTGCCGCGCTGATTGTATCAGCCGGATTTTGGTTTCCATCGCCGCTGATAATAACGGAAATAGCGTCCGCAAGCTGAGTTGTAGCGATATAAGCTCCAATTTGGCGGAGAGTAACGGTAAAGAGGTCAAGTCTTTGAAAACGCAGAGCCTCATAAGAGGAAACAAGCATTCTGCCTCTTTTTGTAAGCTGAACAAGGTTTTCCTGAGTACGGACAGCAGTTTCGGGAATAGCCGCGCCCTCAGCCACAACCTGCAAAGACTTTTCGGAATTTGTCGGCACAGAGGCAATCGAACGATAGTCAAGCCCCTCTATATGCGTAGTAGTGGCAATAATATCTTTAAGTACGTCAGTCTGTTCCATACCCTGATGAACGGCACGGCTTATATATTCGGGAAAGAGAGCCGCCGAAGAAGATGTCTGAAAGAATTTTTCCACACAGTCGCTGCCCGCGCCGCTTACTTTGATGTCAAAACGCTTGAGCTGACGCTGAAAAGCGTCCAGCCCCTCAAGGGAAGTTCCCCTGTAGTTCTCGGACGGGTCAAGCTTTTCAAGAGTTTTAGTCAAACCGTAGCCGCCGGGATTGTACATGCCTTTTTCGATTGTAAGATTTTCGTAAATTGCCATAATATTTAGTCCTTTCTCTTTAGATAATTTAATTAAAAAATATATTTATATATGAAAAGCTGTATTATTGTAATTAGAAAAATCGGCGTTAATCTGCTCGCCAAAAACTTGAGGTCTTATGGGAAAAATCTCGGAACTTCTTTTTTCAAAAGTTTCTTTCAGCTGAAGAAGCTCGTCAATCTTCAAACACTTGACCATTTTTTCAAGCAAATCGCTTTCAATGCCGATTTTCGCAGTAATTCCACTTTTAACAGTTTCCAGTTCAAGCAAAGATTTATAGCGATTGCTTTCGGCAGCCTGATTTTTGAGTTCGTTTATGTAAGATTTAAGGCTTTCAGCCTCTTCAACGCTCATGGAAACGGACTCGCCGTAAGACTTGCTCAAAAACTCTTCCGCAAGCGATGATTCGTTTGTTTTGAAAATACTTTTTATAACGCCCGCATTTTTCTGAGCGGGAACGGCAGTAAAAGACCATTCGTAAGCGTCTGTCGGAGATTTCAGAACGCCGCAGCACATTTTGCCGTCATAGTATCTGCCTTTAATATGACCGCAAGTGTTTATTCTCATATCTTCGCCGCAAATTGAACAAACACATTCTTCAATGCCGCAGCCAACGCTTATTTCTTTCTTTATGCCGCTGTCAAGCATAGCGATTAAATCCTTGTTTGATTCGCACACAGGCAGATACGCTTTTGCCGTAAGTCGGACATAATCCGCACCGTAAGCGGTTTTTTTCGGCGATAAGTTTTCAGTCTTACAGCTGTAAATGCGTGCGACTTGATTTTTTGCGGAGGGATTATGGTCATAAATACCGGTAACGCCGACAAACATTTTTGAAAGTTCTTCGAGAGTATCGGAAGTAAAATACTCTAAATCCCTGTCAATGTCATTATCGCAAAGAACAACGGAAAAAGTATAAACTTCGTCAGCCGAAAGTTCTTTTCGAGTATAAGCGTTTATAAGAGCCAAATCCTCTTGACTGATACTTTCACGCTTAATTTTATCGGCTTGTTTTTTAATTGGATTTTTGTTCATTAAGTTCGTTCAGCTCCTTTTCGATTTTGTTAGCCTGAGAATTATAAAGACGAGCATGAGCAAGTTCGACTTCGTCCTGCAAATTGATATTGTTCCAGACAATCTCATATTTTTGTGAAACACCGTGAATTTGCAGCCATACGTCGCAAATTTTAGTAATAACGCCGTTAAGAATACGCCTGTAATATTCAAGCTCGCTTGTAAGTATGTCAGCCTGCTGACTGCTCATGCGTTCGGTTGTGCTCCATGACAGCCCGAGAAGAAAAGGCGGTATTGAAAGCTTTGCAACAATTTGTTCAAGAATTTGTCTTACCGGCACATTGCTGTCCAAAATTTGATTATCCGCACCGATAACTTTTACAGAAACATCGCCGACAGAAACAAAGTCGCTTACACGCTGAGTATCACGCATGACCTTACTCCATTCGTCGGCAATTTGAACGGCACGCTGGCGGCTCATTGCCCTGTCCCCGTCCGAAGACGGCTTATAAGTAACGGCAAATCGAACGTTGCCGACACGCTCCCAATTCACCCCTATCGTATTGAAGATTTTAAGCAGAATGCCGCTTACAAACGGCAAACCTTTCAATAAAGAAGTTCCCTTTAGCTTACCCGGTTCGGGATTGAGCGTTGACACAAAGAGTAAATTCTGATAAGGCAAGATTTTCTTATCTTTATCAAAACCGCTTGTACAAACAAGCACGTCAATCAAGTTATCGTCATAAGTCAAGTCAATGTTTTTCAAAGGAACATTCACAAGCGAATAAATTTCCTTGCCGTTGCCGCTCAGAACGATTTCGCCGACAGCCGTTCCATAAGTGAGCAGCTGATTTAAATAAACTGTAAAAAAAGAATCAATACCGTAATTTCCGCCGCCCAAACGGACATTTTTCAAGAAATAATTAAGTTCGTCGGACACACGCTGATTTTTGCATTGAATAGAAAAATCTCCGACAAGACGGACTATCTTGTCAAGAGCGGCGTCAATAATAGGAACAGCCTCTCTCAAAGCCGAGTATAGCTGATACTCGCCGTCCATAAGCGGAATATATCTGCCGATATCAAGAAACGGGTGAAAATTTTCTCTTGACGCCGTCTGCAAAACCGTCAAAGAGTCATTTTCTTTTTTTTTTTTTTTTTTTTTCATTTTTATAACACAAACATCTCCTTTCTTTTATAAATATAAAATATAAATTAGGCTTAACGATAAGCAACCAATGCAAAAAAGCCATCGTCACTGTTTTCTATAACGGAAGTAACAAAATAACGAATATCGTCCATAGCGTGGTCATTTTCTTTGATAGGACAGTCCTTAACGCCGCTGTTGTCCCAGCGGTAAAGACCAAATTCACGCATAGCGTCTTTACAAGTGTTGCAGATTTTTATTTTGCCGCTGCGAAGAGCCGTAGAAACGCAGCGTATGCCGTCAATAACACGATTATCGGCAGGACATACGATAAATTTTCCGTGCCGCCTGATAGTCTGAATAAAACTTGCGGCCGAGGGGTCGACAATAACCTTTTCAATCGTCTTGTCACCTGCAAGTTCGCATAAACCGCTGTAATGTTCTTCATCGGTCTTCTGAAACCCTGCCGCCCGTGAGTCATAATAGTATTCTTTTAATCTGTACCAAACGCCGTCAATTAAACCCCACAAGCCAAAAGACGATGGATTGACCGTGCCATAATCGCATGAGATAATATATTTTTCGGCTTTTTGGTCGGGAACATTACAAAACTCTTTGTCATCGCTCATGAACGGATACACAGTGCCTGACGCCGCAATCCATTTTCCCTCGACAAAACGCTGATAAAAAGGCCCCGAATACAAACCTTTGTATCGTTCGAGAACCTCTTTTGAAAGAGAGGGGTTATCTTCCATTTTGAAGTGAATATAAAGAACTTTTTTTTCCTGCTGTTTGAGAATCCATTCTTGTCTAAACCAGTGCTGAGGATATTCGGGGTTGCAATTAAAGAAAAACTTTGACCCGTCAACAGAACACCTTGCCAAAGCCTGCTCAACGAACGAACGAGGCATAAGAGCAACTTCGTCCAAGAAAATGCCGCTTAAAGTCATGCCTTGAATAAGAGCCGCCGAGCTTTCGTCCTTGCCGCCGAAGAGATAGAAACGGTTATGACGTTTGTTAATCCAAAAATCGACATAATTTTCGGAATATTTTTCTTTAACATCAAAGCCCATTTCACGCATAACGGGAATAAGAGGGACAATGACATTTCGCCTTACAGAGCGGATAGTTTTCGAACAAATGGCAAAGGAGCTTTGGTTAAAGCGGTAAAACGCCCACATTACAAAAGAAATGCTCATGCAAAGAGTTTTTCCGCTTCGGACAGCGCCGTCACAAATAATAGAATTATTGCTGCAATCGGGACTGCCCTCGCACCACCAAGTAAGAACTCTGAGCTGTTTTTTTGAAAAACGCTTAAGATTCATCGTTACCACTCCTCAAGCTTTTAGCGCAGTCGGAAAGAACGTCATAGAAAGCGACAGTCTTATTTTCGGGTTCGGGAATTTCTCCAAGATGTTCAAGAGCCTTTATCCTGTCAAAGAATTTAATTTCCATTGCCCCGTCTTTAGGCTTTTTAATTTCGGCAACATTAAACAAATCAAGATTTTCGACCAAAATATTTTCAAAGTTGTCAGCCATTAAAAGCCTGAAAGCGTCCGCCGTGCTGCCAAAGGCAAGACGTTCGTAACCAATCAGAGGACGTTTTTTGCAGTTAAAGCGATTTCGGCATTCGAAGCAGTTTTCGTTGCACTTTTCGGGATTTTGTTTTTTTTTACGCATATAACACTCCTTTACTCAAATATTAATAAAAACACAAATAAAAAAAGGCTTATATAAGAGAAACCTCTTACATAAGCCGTATAAAAACGAGAATTTCATGTATACAAGTATACATATTTTTAAAATTTTTCAAATTTTTAAATTTTTTAAGAAAATTATTCAATAATCTGCGTGTTATTGCTGTAAACAGTGCCGCGATGTCCGTCAAGCGTTACGACAGTGCCGGTTTTCAAAATTGAAGTAGCGTGTTTAGCTCCAACGATAACAGGCTTTTCAAGAGCCAAGCACATAATAGCGGCATGGCTGTTTACGCCCTCTTCTTCGGTAATAACACCCTTTGCGGTTCTGATAATGCGATAAAGAGCGTTGGTAGTTTTAGGGATTACAAGTATATCGCCGTCGGTATAATTTTTCAAAGCGTCGTCCTCATTTTTACAAACGCAAAGTCTGCCGCATACGCTTTCGTCGGTAACTGTTTCGCCCGTAACTAAAACATTGCCGACAAGATGAACTTTCAACAAATTTGTAGTGCCGGAAACACCGAGAGGAACGCCGGCAGTAATAACGGTCAAATCGCCGCTTTTTACAAGACCTCTGCTCTCGGCGACTTGAACAACGTGTTCAAAAAGTTCGTCCGTGTTATCTTTTTCGTCAACAATAATGGGAGTAACAGCCCAAGACAAATTCATCTGACGGCGAACTTTAGGGTTAGTAGTTCCGCAGATAATGGGGCATTCGGGTCTGTACTTAGAAATCATTCTTGCGGTCTGACCTGTTTTTGAAACGGTAAGAATAGCGGCAGCACCCAAATCATGGGCAGTAGTGCAGGTAGCGTGAGAGATAGCGGAAGTAACGTCGGGACGTTCCGGAATATCTCTTTTACGGAATTTTTCGATATAATTAATATCGTGTTCGGTAGCAATGGCAATTTTCGCCATTGTTTTTACAGCCTCAACAGGGTATTTGCCGGCAGCCGTTTCACCGGAAAGCATGATAGCACTTGTACCGTCATAAATAGCGTTGGCAACGTCGGTGCTTTCGGCTCTTGTCGGGCGAGGATTTTTAATCATGGAATCGAGCATTTGAGTAGCGGTAATAGCTTGTTTTCCGGCTTCGTAGACTTTTTGGATAATTTTCTTTTGGAGAATTGGAATTTCTTCAAGAGGAATTTCAACGCCCAAGTCACCGCGAGCAACCATAATACTGTCGGAAACTCTTATAATATCGTCAATGTTGTCAATACCCTCATGATTTTCGATTTTAGCGCAAATTCTGACATTGTCGCAGCCGAGTTTTTTAAGTTCTTTTCTGAGCAGCATAATATCGTTGGCGGAACGAGTAAAGCTTGCGGCGATGAAGTCAATATCCTGTTCAACGCCGAAAGCGATGTCCTTTTTGTCCTGTTCGCTGATAAAAGGCAAAGAGAGTTTAACGTCGGGAATATTGATACCCTTGTGAGAAGAAACCGTACCGCCGTTTATAACCTTGCACACAACATCGGTTTCGGTACATTCTTTAACACGGAGTTCGATTAAGCCGTCGTCAATAAGGATTTTGCTGCCGACTTCCAATTCTTGAGGAAGCGACTTAAAAGTAACGCTGCATCTTGAAGAATTGCCGTCAACGTCTTTAACGGTCAAAACGAACTCCTGACCCGATTCAAGCGTAACAGTACCGCAGCTAAAATTGCCCGTGCGAATTTCGGGACCTTTGGTGTCAAGGAGAATAGCGATAGGCAAATCCAGTTCTTCGCGAATTTTCTTAACGGCGTCGATTCGGACTTTTTGGTCTTCGTGCGTACCGTGGCTCATGTTGATTCGGGCAACGTCCATACCGCTTAGAATGAGCTTTCTCAAAACATTTTCGTCATCGGTAGCGGGTCCGAGAGTGCAAATAATTTTTGTTTTTCTCATAAAAAATTCCTCGCAATCTATTTATAAAATTTATTAATACAAAGAACTTGCTAAATAGCGTATAGTTATATTTTACTCTATTTTAGGGAATAATACAAGAAAATTTTGTAAATAATTACGCATAATTTTCAATTAAGGGTACGCAAAGTCACGGCAGCACCTGCGGCAGTCAATTCGGAAGAAACTTTTTGAGCCTCTGCCAATGTCAAATTTTTTTTGATAACAACAGGAGTTTTTGAAACAAGCTCAGCCGATTGATTTAAGTTTAAGCCTGTAATTCTGCTTACAATTTGAATTATCTTTTCTTTTTGCGAACCGACGTTTGTAAGGAGAACTTGTGTTCTGCCCGAAGTTTTTCTAAAACCAAATGCTCTGTCAAACATATAAACCACCTAACCAATAGTTAATTTTTAGAAAAAGTTTTACAAAAATGCCGCCTTTTAAGGGCTTCGCCCTTAAAAGGCGCGAATAGATGTGTTTGAAAATTGAATAAAATAAAAAGAGAGCCAGACGCATCCGACTCCCTTAGGCGTAGTCCGAAGACGTCCGCCGCAATTCCTATGATATATTCTATATTATATTCAGAAAAAAGTCAAGTGGTTCACAGAACTTTACAAATATTTTTTTAATGCACTCAACTTTCTTCTTGTATCAGTATATACAATTTTTGAATAAATATTCATTGGAACTTGTTTTCTAAAATTTTCACACGCTGTTTCAAATTGGTTTATGAAAGATGTAATTTCTGTTTTATTACATTCCAATAATTTCATAACAAACGAAATTAATATTAAATAGTCAACAATAGTTTTAAAATTTATGCCTGATATTCCTGTTTTTGATGAAATGTAATTACAAATATCCTGATTTATTTTATTAGTTCTAAATCTTGTATCAAAAACAGTATTGTTATGAGCAACTGCATTTCTTAAATCTTTAATGGTAAAAACTATTTTTTCAACTAATCTCCCATTGGTATCCATATTTAAATCTATACCAACAGATTTAGATATTTTTAAACGTGTAGAACGGTTCAAGCACTTAATAAACCTTGCAAATTCCCCTAAACTAAGTATTTCAAAAATTGCCCATATGGGAACAGGTCTGTCGGTGTCATAATAATGCTTGATTATATTATTTTTACCGTAATCTCTTGAAATGTTGCTGTAAATCTTATTGCGGACGAACATTCTTTCATTCATAGCATTTTTATAATTATTGCTGCCAACGGTATAGCTTTTGTAATCGTCCATAATAGATGAATAGACATCAGCAAATCGACTACTGTTTGTTTCACTAAGTATAACTTCAAGAGAATAATTTTTTATTGCTGTTTCTATAAACATAATTCTTGAATAAAAAATTGTTTTAAGCTTCATATCAAAATCATAGACAGCTTGTACCTCATTAAAGTTATTGTATGGGAATAGTCTATTTGGGGAATTATAATAGCGATAACCCTTATATCCATGAAAATATCCCATAATTCTTAATTTTCTTTTTTGCAAACTCCCTTTAATTTGTATGTTTTTTTCATCTCTCATAATTGCCATAAGAGCATTGATACTTTTAGGGTTCAACAAACCACCTCCTATTTTTGTAAATTATATCACATTTTTTTATATAATTCAATATAACAATACAATTTAAATTATTATTTTAACATTGGCATAAAGAGCTTCAAATAAATGTGTTTGATTGATAGAATGTTATGGTATTTGACAGCTTTAATTTGCAAAATTCTTAAGAATCGCTGAAATGCTGATTAATACTGCATTTATAAATCTTAAAACAACGTGTTTTAATCTCCCTTAAAAGCCCACCAAAGGCTCCGCCTTTGGAATCCGCCCACTTTTTGAAAAAAGTGGGGCAAAAACTTTAACAGTATTCACAAAGATTTATTAAAAAACGTAAAGGACTGCCGAAAAACGACAGTCCTTATTTTTTTGAAAAATTGGTAATAAGCTAAAAGCAAAATTACTTAATTTCAACTTCAGCCTTAACCTCTTCGAGCTTAGCCTTCATAGCTTCAGCGTCATCTTTGGATACAGCTTCTTTCAATGTCTTTGGAGCGCCGTCTACAACTGCCTTTGCTTCTTTCAAGCCAAGACCTGTAAGCTCACGAACAACCTTGATAACCTTAATCTTCTCGGGACCTGCGGACTTGAGGATTACGTCAAACTCTGTCTTCTCAACAACCTCAGCAGTTTCGCTTGTAGGAGCCTGAACAGATACAGCAGCAGCGGCAGATACGCCAAACTCTTCCTCTACAGCGTGTACAAGCTCGGAAAGCTCGAGAACTGTAAGAGTTTTTAATTCTTCGATAATAGCAGTGATTTTCTCAGATGCCATGATAAATTACCTCCAATTATAAAAATATAAAATTCATATTTTAATAAGCAAAAGCTTGTTATTAAGCCTCTGCAGCCGGCTCAGCATCTCCGGCAGCCTTTTTAGCCAAAGACTCCTCAATACCGCCGTTGTCCACAATAGCCTGTACGGCGCGGGCAAAGCTTGCGATAGGAGCGTTGAATGCGTTGCAAACTGTGGCAAGAAGAACATCTCTTGTCGGAAGTTTTGCAAGACTGGAAATTGTTTCAAGACTAATTACTTCTCCCTCAAGATAACCGCTCTTAATCTCGAAATCCTTGTTTTTATCTGCGAACTTGGAAAGTATTCTTGCAGCGGCGGTATGGTCTTCCGCGCTTGTTGCAAGAGCCGTTGTTCCCTCAAGAACAGCGTTCAAGTCGGACAAACCTGCCTCGTTTGCAGCGCGTGAAAGCAACGTGTTCTTTACAACTGTGTACTTAACGCCTGCCTCGCGCAAATCCTTTCTGAGTTTCGTATCGTCAGCAACATTGATGCCCTTGTAGTTTACTACAACGCCTGCGACAGAGTTCTGCAAACGCTCGGTAAGAGCAGCAACAACTGCCTTTTTCTCTTCAAGAACTTTTTGACTTGGCAAAATTAATTCACCTCCGATAAAAATTCAAACAAAAGAGCTTTTCTTTCCGCTCATGCCGAAAGAAAAGCTCGTCAATATCATATAATTAAATCATTGAATAATTAATATACTGAAATTGAAACGCATTCCTCGGCAGGCAGGAAAAAATCCCTTTATACAATACTTGTGCCTGCTGTCTTTGGACAGCTTATACATTATATCACTATTTTTAAAATATGTCAAGAACTTTTTTAAAAATAAAATCAGGACTGGAATTTGCTTGGGTTAATTCTTACAGACGGACCCATTGTCGAAGCAACAGCGCACGACTTAACATATTGACCCTTTGCAGCAGCCGGCTTTGCCTTAACGATAGCGCCGAGAAGTGTGTCGAAGTTCTCCTGAAGCTTTTCAACGCCGAAAGAAGCCTTGCCGATTGGGCAGTGAATAATATTTGTCTTGTCAAGACGGTACTCGATTTTACCTGCTTTAGCCTCTTTGATAGCCTTAGCGATGTCTGTTGTAACAGTACCTGCCTTCGGGTTTGGCATCAAGCCGCGGGGACCAAGGATTCTACCAAGACGACCGACAAGACCCATGCAGTCGGGAGTTGTGATAAGAACGTCAAAGTCCATCCAGCCTTCCTGCTGAATTTTCTGTGTCATATCCTCAGCGCCGATGTAGTCAGCGCCTGCCTCTTTAGCCAAAGCCTCGTTGTCGCCCTTGCAGATAGCAAGAACTCTAACGCTTTTACCTGTGCCGTTAGGCAAAACAATAGCGCCTCTGACTTGCTGGTCAGCGTGTCTTCCGTCAACGCCAAGTTTTACGTGTACTTCTACTGTTTCGTCGAACTTTGCGGTCGCTGTGTCGATGACAGCCTGCAAAGCTTCGTTTGTTTCATAAAATTTTGTTCTGTCGATTTTCTTCGCATTATCGACGTACTTTTTACCGTGTTTCATTAGTTATCCTCCCTGTTGAGTGGTAATGCGGATTGTGTCCTCCCACCCGGGTTTCAGTCAGTTATAATCAGTCTACAACCACAACACCCATGCTGCGTGCTGTACCCGCTATCATGCTCATAGCAGCCTCTACGCTTGCGGCGTTGAGATCCTGCATTTTCTGTTCGGCAATCTTTCTGACCTGCTCACGGGTAATATTAGCGACCTTGTTCTTGTTCGGAACACCCGAACCGCTCTGAATATTGCAAGCTTTCTTGATAAGAACGGCAGCCGGCGGCGTTTTGGTGATGAACGTAAACGAACGGTCTGCATAAACTGTAATTACTACAGGAATAATCATACCTACGTCATTCTTCGTACGCTCGTTAAATTCCTTTGTAAAAGCCATAATGTTTACGCCATGCTGACCTAAAGCAGGACCAACAGGCGGAGCCGGCGTAGCTTTGCCGGCAGGTATCTGGAGCTTAATAAATCCTGTTACCTTTTGAGCCATTTTTAAACGCACCTCCAAAAATAGTGGTAGAACGGAATGCTTAAATAAATTTCATTCCTCCCACGAGGGGGAACGCTCCCCCTAAAAGCGGCGGCAGCGAACCAATCGTTCTCTGCCAAATCCATGTCAAAAAACGTCAGTCAAGCAGTTCGACTTGATCAAGCTGCAGCGTAATCGGCGTTGCGCGTCCGCCGAACATGGAAACAATAACACGCACAATATTGTGGGGTATATCGACAAAGTCAACAACACCCACCTGATCTTCCAACGAGCCGTCAATAATGCGAACTTTATCGCCCACATCATACTTAACCTCGATAGATCTCGTTTCGACACCCATTTTCTCGACTTCCGTTTCGCTTAGCGGAACAGCCTCCGAGTCGGGGCCCACAAATCCGGTACAGCCTCGAATACTCTTGACTATATACCAAGATTCGTCGTTAAACACCATCTTAACAAACACATACCCGGGAAACTTTTTTCTTTCAACCATTTTGGTTACGCCGTCAGTGATTTCCTCCACGGTTTCGGTAGGAACTTTGACGTCCTGAAAAAGGCTTTGCAGCTTTCTGTTTTCTATGGTTGTTCGCAAATTAGACGCAACCTTATTCTCATAGCCGGAATACGTGTGAACAACATACCATCTGAAATCATCTGACACAGAATATCACCCTTTCGGTCTTTCAGCCGGATTAGCCATTACTGCCGATATCCATTATCAGTCCGAGCAACGCAACGAAACCGGTGTCAAGTCCGTAGATAATCAAACCGGTAACAAGCAGAACCACGAGTACAATGCCCATATTCTTAAATGTTGCCTTTGGCGTAGGCCAAACGATTTTCTTGATCTCGCTTTTACATTCCTTGAAATACTTAGCAAGTTTTGAAAAGGCTGACGGTTTTTTCTCTGTTGGCTTCTTATCAGACGACTTTTTGTCGGATTTTGCCGAAGTATCAGACTTTTTTTCAGAAGTCTTTTTTTCTTCTTTCTTCTTCAAGTCTGTTTTCTTATCGGCTTTTTTGTTCTGAGCCATGATACAAACCCTCCGTTACTTTGTTTCCTTGTGCAGAGTATGCTTTCTGCAGAATCTGCAATACTTATTCATTTCAAGTCTGTCGGGATCGTTCTTCTTGTTTTTCATAGTGTTGTAATTTCGCTGTTTGCACTCTGTGCAGGCTAATGTAATTTTAACTCTCATTATAGCGGCACCTCCGTTTTTGCGGTAATTTATAGCCTCCCTCGAAAAGGCACAAAAATAAAGACCCCTTTCGAGGTAATATCATTCTACCACACTCTCCCCCTCCTGTCAACCCTTTTTAACACGTGAATCAAACTTTATTTTTTACAATACTTTTTGACCCGACCGTAAGCCGCTTGTTTACGGGTAGTCGTTGAACAAATTTGTTGTTGACATAGTAATATTTGACACGTGAATCAAACTTTATTTTTTACAATACTTTTTGACCCGACCATAAGCCGCTTGTTTACGGGTAGTTATTGAACAAATTTATTGTTAACGTAATTAATATTTATAAATTATAAAGTTGGATAAAATTTAACAATATTATTTTCTCATGTTTTTGTGTTCCCACGGCTCATAGTCGGTGAAGTACTCACCGCCTATAGAGGCGGGAGCTTCCTTTAATCCGCCCAACCTTGCAAAGGATTTCATTTTACAGGCATCAGTTTCCGAGGCTATGGG
>CACWIU010000015.1 GCA_902761025.1 uncultured Ruminococcus sp.
ACTTCGTCTGCGTACTCCAAGTCGCCGACGACAGGTATTCAGTAAGCAAGACGCGTTACTTTTACTCCTAACGGCTTGAGCAGTCGGGAAATGTAAACGGCTGTGGTTTCTCCCTCGGCAGTTGCATTTGTTGCCATGATTACTTCCTGAACGTTATCTTCCTGAACTCTCTTTATAAGCTCTTTTATGCAGAGTTGGTCGGGACCGATTCCGTTCAAAGGAGAGATAACGCCGTGAAGCACATGGTAAGTTGCCGAGTATTCCTGAGTTTTTTCAAAGGCGGCAACGTCTTTGGGTTCTTCCACTACGCAAACGGTTGTTTTGTCACGGGTCGGACTTTTGCAGACAGGACATAACACATCGTCCGTAAGATTGCAGCACTTCGCACATTTATGTATGCTGCTGTGTGCGTCTGTAATGGCTTTCGACAAAGCTTCCGCATCTTCTTTAGACATCGAAAGGACATAGTATGCAAGCCGCTGAGCGGATTTTGCTCCTATACCGGGCAAACGGTTGAATTGGTCGATAAGTCTTGCCAGAGCAGGTGCTTGATATGCTGCCATAATCAGAACAGACCCGGCATATTAAGACCGCCTGAAATTTTTGTCATAACCTCTTCTTTTTCGGCTGCGGCAGAACGGAGAGCCTCGTTTGTAGCTGCTATGATAAGGTCTGTAAGCATTTCTATGTCATCGGGGTCTACAACTTCGGGTTTCAAGCTGATACTTTTTACTCTCATTCCGCCCGAAACGGTTACGGTTACAGCTTCGCCGCCTGCTGTTGCAGAGTATTCTTTTGCCTCAAGCTCTGTGTTTGCAACATCCATTTCTTCCTGCATTTTCTGAGCCTGCTTTGCAAGCTGCTGTAAATTGGACGGCGAGCCGCTGCCGCTGTATCCCTTGGGTATTCTTGCTTTCATGGTTAAAATCCTCCAGTAAAAATAATAAAATATGGAAATTGTGTTTAGGTCAACAGTTATTCTTCGATTGTGACCTTTATATCTGAATTTGAGATGTTCTCAATAAATTCATCAATTTTAGATTTTGGTTTTGCTTCGGCGCTGCCGGAAGAAGATTTTTTATAAGGTCCCAGTTTATAATGTTTGCCCGTTACTTCTTGTATGGCTGCTCGTACTTTTTCACGCTGCGAAGCGTTTCTCAAGTGTTTGAACGGAGTGTCTGTTTCTGATTCAATCAAAATGTAATCCCTGGCAATATAAGCTTTTGTGTCTTGAAATGCAGCGGCGGTTACTCTTGTGTGTGTTTTCATTGCTTCAAGAACTTCTTCCCACTGCTCCATAGGACGTGCAATCTCACAAAGCTTATCTATTGTCGATGCCTGACTGCCTACGGACGGAGCAGGCTGCGAAGTTTTTGTTTCTTCGTTTGACGCTTGATTTTTTATATTTGCGTTTGAATCTGAAAGCGACTGCTCTGCTTTTTCGGCTGAACTTTCGGCGGCGGAAAGTTTCGGTTCTGTCGGATTTGTCTGAACGCTTACGGATATTCCGCTGCGAACGGCTCTTTCAAGTTTTTCAATTCTTGAAAGCATTGCTCCCACATCAGCCGAGAGTTTTGGATTGCACAGCTTAATCATGCAGGTTTCAAACTCAATGCGATTATTGCCGCCCTTAAACATTTTTTCAAGAGAGCTTTGCAAAATGTCAATGCAATAGACAATTTGAGTAAGCGAAATATTTTTTGCCTGATTTTTTGCTTTTTCAAGTTCTTCGGGCGAAAGCAGAACTAAATTTTCAGCTCCGGTACGCATTGTTTTAAATAGCATAAGAGTTCTGAAATGATGAGTAAGTTCTTCGCATAGGCGAGGCATGCTTTTTGAGGCGTTGTGCAGTTCGTTTACTGTATTTATAGCAAGGGGAACGTCTTCTGTCCTCACTGCTTCCGCTAAAGTGAATAAATAATCCCTGCCGGTAAGTCCCGTTGCTTCTCGGACAATTTCAGAAGTTATGTTCTCGGAAAGTCCTATGCAGCGGTCAAGAATTGAGAGTGCGTCACGCATAGCTCCGTCGGCTACGGCGGCAATAAGCAAAGCCGCTTCACGGTCAAGGCTTACTTTTTCTTCGGACGCTATGTAAATAAGTCTGTCGGCAATTTCGGCAGGGGCAATTCTGTTAAAGTCAAATCTCTGACAGCGTGAAAGAATCGTTGCCGGCAGCTTATGCACTTCCGTAGTTGCCAAAATGAACACAACATGAGAGGGCGGCTCTTCAAGGGTTTTGAGAAGAGCGTTAAAAGCTCCCGTGCTTAGCATGTGAACTTCGTCAATTATATATACGCGGTATTTTGCTTCGGACGGTGTGAACATAACTTCGTCAAGGACATCACGAATATTGTTGACGCTGTTGTTTGACGCTGCGTCCATTTCCACTACGTCCATTATGCTGCCTTTTGCAATACCGCGGCAATTTTCGCATTTACCGCAAGGCTCGCCGTCTTGCAGGTCAAGGCAGTTCACAGCTTTTGCCAAAATTTTGGCGCAGGTTGTTTTGCCCGTTCCCCGAGAGCCGGTAAAAAGGTAAGCATGAGAAATTCTCCCCGAAAGTATCTCGTTTTTTAGCGTAGACGTTACATGCGGCTGACCGATAACATCGGAAAAACCCGTCGGACGCCATTTTCTATAAAGAACACGATACAAGCTGCTCACCTCCGTCAAAAATAAAAAACCCATATACTTTGATATACGGACGACAGACTGACTGTATCGCACAGGGCAACTCCGTTTAATGCTGCTCGGTTCCCCGCCTGACATGGTTCCCGGCGTCCTATCGCACAGGGCCTGCCGCCCGCATATAAAAATATATGGATTTTTTCATTGCCTGTATATTATACAATATCCTTAGAGAAAAATCAAGAGTTTTTATAAATTTTTATTGAATAAATTTTTTTATCTTTAGTTTTGAATTTAAAATGTTAAAAAACGATTACGAAATTTTGACTAAACATTGACAAATCTGTCGCAATGTAGTATAATAAGCCGTAGTTTGAGGGTAATGTTATTATTAAAAGACGGGACATATTCTTCTTTTTGTCCTGTCTTTTTTGCTTGTATATATTGACAAAATTAGATAAAAGAGTAATAATAAATATGGCTTTTGGGTTAATTTTTATTTACAGGAAGGTATTTGTTATGCTGCTTAAAGAGAAAATATTGGAAGAACTGGAAAAAAACAGCGATTGTTACGTATCCGGACAAAAGCTTGCGGATATGTTCGGAGTGTCAAGAAATGCCGTTTGGAAAGCTGTCAACCAGCTAAAAGAAGACGGCTGCAAAATTCAGTCTGTTAATAATAAAGGATATAGGATTTTGTCTGTTAACGATGTCCTTTCGCCTGAACTCATTAAGAGTTATATGAGCGACAAGGCTAAGTGTTTGGATTTGATTGTATTGGATAAAGTTGATTCTACAAATAACGAAGCTAAAAGAATGATTGCGAATTCTTTTTCGGGACACGCTCTTATTGTGTCTAACGAGCAGACGAACGGACGCGGCAGACTCGGCAGAGATTTTTATTCGCCAAAAAATACAGGCGTTTATATGTCTTTTTTGTTTAGTCATTCCGTAAAGACTTCAAGAGCGATACTTTCAACTACTGCGGCGGCTGTTGCCGTTGTTCGGGCTGTTGAAAGTTTAACTAATCTGAAGCCTATGATTAAATGGGTCAATGATGTTTACATTGAAAATAAAAAAGTTTGCGGAATACTAACGGAAGCCGTTACAGATTTTGAAACGGGTCTGGTGCAAAATGTTGTTGTTGGAATAGGCATTAATACTTCTACCGAAGATTTTCCCGACGAATTAAAAAATTCGGCGGTTTCTTTAAACTGGAACGGACTTTCAAGGAACCGCCTTACGGCAGAGGTTGTCAACCGTTTTATAGAAATTTGTTCCGATTTAGACAACAAATCGTATTTAAAAACTTATAGAGAACGTTCGCTTATTATCGGACAATCTATTGATTTCTATAAAAATAATGTTAAATATAATGCCGTTGCCGTAGATATAGATGACAACGGCGGCTTGATTGTTAAGCTGCCAAACGGTTTGACGGAAGTGCTGAACAGCGGTGAAATAACGGTAAGACTTTCAAAAAATAAAAAATGATTTTGTGAATAGATTTTAGAAAGAATGGCGATACTCTTAATTAAAATATCGCAGCGGAGGTTCTTTCTATGAAAATCTTGTGTGTTATAAAGTTGTTTTTTTATACGTTTTATGCTGTCACAAAGGGCGGCAACAGCAGGATAGGATTAGTTATTGGTTTTTCTTTTTTGCTTGTCGGCACAATCGGGTTTGTTATTTTAAAAATAAAAGAAAAACAAAATCAGTAGGCAAGACGTTCCTTTCGGAGCGTCTTGCCCGAATAATATCGGGGTTGAATTTAATGAGGGAAATTGAAATAAAAAAAAATGACGCCGAACAGCGTCTTGATAAATTTTTGTCTAAAAGATTTAAAACAATGCCAAAGGCTCTTATGTATAAATATATTAGAACTAAATACATTAAAGTGAATGGAAAAAAATGCGATATCTCCACAAAACTGAAAGAGGGAGATATAATAACTCTCTATATTAAAGACGAATTTTTTGAAGAGCCGCAGTATGATACTTACGATTTTTTGAAAGCTCCCGTAAAATTGGATATTGTATATGAGGACGATAATATTATTCTGATGAATAAGCCTGCCGGATTGTTATGTCACCCCGATGAGAATTATCATTTTGATTCGCTTTTGGCAAGACTTCAGCATTACTTATACGATAAAAAGGAATTTGACCCAAAAGCTGAAAATTCTTTCGCTCCGGCATTGGCTAACAGAATAGACAGAAATACCGGCGGTATTGTCATTGCCGCTAAAAATGCGGAATCTCTTCGCATTCTTAATCAAAAAATTAAAGACAGAGAATTAAAAAAAATATATCTTTGTGTTGTTCATGGAGTTCCAAAGAAAAAACAAGCCTTAATGACAGATTATCTTGAAAAAAACGAAAAACAAAACCGTGTCTACATATCGTCAAGACCCACTCCAAACAGCAAGACAATTAAAACCAAGTATAAAGTTTTGGAAACATTTAATAATATGAGCCTTGTAGAAGTAGAACTTCTTACCGGAAGAACGCACCAAATCAGAGCCCATATGGCATATATAGGAAATCCGTTAGTCGGCGACGGAAAGTACGGCACAAACAAGCAGAATAAAAATGTTTCTTTAAAATGGCAGGCGCTTTGTTCGTATAAGCTGGAGTTTGCTTTTGAAACGGAAAGCGGAATTTTAAGCTATCTCAACGGAAAGTCTTTTGAAATAAATGACATATGGTTTTGGAATTACATCTCGCGGCGGGGCTGAATCGGTTTTAAGAGCAACGCTCTTAAAACCCCCCGCTTTTGAAAAAAGCGGGGCATGGCAGGCGAAGCCTGCCGGATTCAGCCCTCGTATGCCGGAAGTCATTTTACTGCTCGTCTTCAAATGACTGATAATAATTATCCAAGAAAGAATAATCCTTTCCGCCTGTTCTGTACCCTGCCATGGTGTCAAGATGAACAGAATGAATGCTGTTAAAAATGCACTTGTCAATATTTGGATTAGTTTTTTTCAGCGTTTGAATGAGTTCTTTTATTTCCTGACGTTTGGAAGCTCCCTGATACTCTTCGCGTGAGAGTTGTTCTGTAAACTTACACGCGCACTGAATAAAACTCAAATTATTGTATCGAACCCATGCCAAAATATCTTTTTCGTGAATACAGTATAAGGGGCGAATAAGCTCCATGCCCTTAAAGTTTGTACTGTGAAGCTTTGGGGGCATAGATTGAAGCTGCGAACCGTAAAACATGCTTATTAGCGTTGTTTCAATAACATCGTCAAAATGATGTCCCAACGCAATTTTGTTGCAGCCGAGTGACTGAGCATAACTGTACAAATGACCTCTTCTCATTCTCGCGCAGAGATAGCATGGAGATTTTTCGGTTTTATTGGCAACATCGAAAATATTAGTTTCAAAAATTTCGATTGGAACATGAAGAAGCTTAGCGTTTTCTTCAATTTTCAGTCGATTTTTTTCGTTATAGCCGGGGTTCATTACAATGTATTTGACGTCAAAAGGAACTTCGCTAAATTTGTGAAGTTCCTGAATAAGCTTTGCCATAAGCATGGAGTCTTTGCCGCCCGAAATGCAGACAGCTATACTGTCGCCGCTCTGAATAAGTTCGTATTTCTTTACGGCTAAAATAAAAGGGTTCCAAATTTCTTTACGATATTTTTTTACTATACTTCTTTCAACAAGCTGATAAGGCTCTAAATTTCTTGCCATATTGCAGCACCTTTCCTATTTGTTTGATAGGTATTATAACATAAAATTTTATGTTTGACAAGCGTTTCTTCCCTGTATGACGTTTCGTTGAGAAAAAGCTTTGTTCATTGCATTCAGAACAGCCTTTTTATTTCCGCTCCATAGGGGAGCGATAAGAATTTTTTTGTCGCCGTCGCCGGTTATACGGTGGATTACGACTTGTTCGGGAATAACAGCAATACAATCGCAAATCAAGTCAATGTATTCTTCCTGAGTAAATACAGGGAACTGACCGTTTAAATAATCGCAGGCAAGGTCAGTATTTTTAAGCACGTGGAGCAGCTGAAGTTTTATTCCGTTAATACCCGAGCGACAAACATATTGTACAGATTGAAGCATCATGTTTCGGGATTCGTTTGGCAGACCAAGAATTAAATGAACAACCGTATGAATGCCCAAAAGACGAAGCTTTTTGACAGCGTTGTCAAAAACGGATAAATCGTAGCAGCGTCTGATATAACGAGCTGTTTGCTCATGAATAGTCTGCAAGCCCAGCTCAACCCAAACAGGCTTGATTTGATTAAGTTCTTTAAGAAGTTCAAGAACATCATCGGGCAGACAGTCGGGTCTTGTTCCGATAGAAATGCCGACAATGTCATTATGAAAGATTGATTGTGTAAATATTTGTCTTAAATATGACACCGGAGCATATGTGTTTGTAAAAGACTGAAAATATGCAATATATTTACAATCTTGACCGTTGATTTTATTTTTCAGCCGCTGTTTTGCCGATTCAATTTGCTGTTCGATAGTGAGCGAAGCATTTTCTGAAAACTCTCCCGAACCGCCCGAACTGCAAAAAATACAGCCTCTTGTATCCAAAGAGCCGTCACGATTTGGACAGGAAAAACCGCCGTTAAGTGAAATTTTGTAAACCTTGCACCCAAAAGTTTCCCTAAGATATTGGTTAAGCGAATAATAATGCCCATTGAGAAATTCAGTCATATTTTAAATCCTTGTCGAAAAAGTTTTTTGATGAAATAATTATATCAGAATTACTTGACAAATGCAAGAAAGTCATGTATAATTAGTGTGTTGCTTAAAAATCGTATACGGAGACGTATCGAAGTGGTCATAACGGGCCTGACTCGAAATCAGGTAGCCCGCAAGGGCTCGTGGGTTCGAATCCCACCGTCTCCGCCATGTTTCCCCTCGTTGGTTCAACGAGGGGAATGTTGTATAAAAAATATAAGGGGTGTTTATATGCTGTCCGAAGAAACAAAACAACTTTTGAAAAGATATTTTAATGCTGCTGCCAATCTTTATGGAATGATTAGACTTTATAAGCTTTTGGAAATTTATAACAGTCAAAACGAGCCTATATCGGAAGAGGACTTTTTAGCGTTTGCCGATGAAATTGATTCTGAAAAAGAGCATTTTGATTTGGTCAGCGATGAAGAAGTATTTGAAGATGTCTTTGAAACAAAGCCGCTTTCACGTTGGCTGGCTGCCGAATATTTGTATGCTTTAGGTGATTTTGACGATTTTGAAAAAATATTTGAAAATACCATAGGTATAACATATTATGTACCTAATAAGAAAAAATTTCTCAAATACGAAGATGAGTTTTACTTTGAGAAAACTCCCGAATACATTGAATTAAGAGCGTTCATTCGCAGTATGCCCGATTTGTCAAAGGAGCGCGCAGATTCAATAGCGGAAGAAATAGAGGCTAATCTCTCGCTTGATTTGTGCGAAGATGAAGATGAGAATATTGAATATGCTATTGCAAATGCTATGCGGTTGGGTCTTAATGTTGACGGTCAGGAAAGGGAATTATATAGACTTGTTTTTGAATTTGACAAGAACCTGAGAAAACATGTTTACGCCGGTCATACGCATAAAGAGGTGCTGATGATGTTTTAATTTTTTCAAATATAATTTTTAAAAATTTGAAAAAAGACTTGATTTTTTTCAAGAAGTGTGCTATTATATATAAGCACTGTTGAGGTGCTTATAATTTGTGCGCTGTTAGCTCAGCCGGATAGAGTGACTGGCTACGAACCAGTAGGTCGGGGGTTCGAGTCCCTCACAGCGCGCTTAGAAAAAGTCATGACATGTTGAGATGTTATGGCTTTTTCTTTTTGTTTTTTTATTTTAAAATATTTTGCCCTAAGCTCGAAGAATGCAGTCTTTACGAACTTAGGGCATTTTTATTTTATAAAAAATTACTCCGTATACGTTTTGCCAACATTATATTCAGAGGAATATCCCACGGATACTCTGAGAATTTCCAAAGCGTCCGCACTGGTAAGTATACTGTCGCCGTCTGCGTCTGCAAGTTTTGTTGTTACTTCGTCAAACTGCTCCAAAGATACGGAAGCTCTGAGTACCAACAGCGAATCATCAGATTGAATCATGCCGTCATTATTCACATCGCCAAATATCTTTTTGTTAGTTACATCGCCTGTTGAGGCTTCTTTGTCTTTTACGTTATTGAAAACGTGAGAGCTGCTCGACAACGTAAATTCTACTGAAGCAGTGCCGGTCGTATTCTGATTGTTTTCATTATTGTCGGGAGGAGTAGGACGGTCAGTGTCGCCTTCGTTCCAATCGAGAGGAGTAGGACGGTCAGTGTCATCAAACATTCTTCCGCCGCCGTCGAAATTATTTCCGCCGCCGCTCCATTGCTGCTGGGTACCGTCTGAGTATGAGGTAATTTCCGTGTACAGTCCGTATGAATTTGTACCCTGAATATTTCCGTCCTTGTAAACATAATATGTGCCGTCCTTAAAGTCGGGCGTACTGAGAGTTAATACGGAATAAGCACGGTCAGACTTGAAAGCAATGACAGGATTATTTTTCGTATCAGTTACACAAACGATACTGTCTGCTGTATTCTTCTGTGCGAAGTTAAGCTTCATAAACTGCTGTTTGGATTCGTTTGAAATTGTATCGGACATATTTCCGGTTGCCGCTACAGTGCCGCCGTTAATATACGTGCCTAATCCTGAATCTAATCCGTCGTCTTGACTGCTCGGGTGAGCAAGTGCAACGACAGTGCCGCCGTTGACATATAAATAGCCGTTCGAGTCGATTGCATCGCCTTCGTCACCCTCAGGGTCAACTACTGCTGTCAAAGAATTTACGTTAATCGTCATAGTATTTCTTACATTGTCTGCACCGGAAGGCATGCGCCCTCCTTTGTCGAATCCACCGCCGCCAAATTCGCTGCCGCCGGAAGTTGTCGTATTAAGACAGTCGTCTTGTGAAAAGATATAATAATCTCCCGTGCCGCCTGTCAAAGTTAAATTGCCTTTAGTTTCGATACCCTCTTTATTCTTACTCTTTACAGAAAGGTAGCCTTCGCCGTTAAAATAAAGGTCAATATCAGAACTTACAGCTCCCGCACCCTTATAGAAGTAATACGGGTCGCCGTCTGACAAATCTTCATTGCTTGCCTGTACCTTTGCAAAAAGGATATTATTAATCTGTTCGGAAGTGTAAATTCCGTAGTAATTTGTGTAAGCAGAATAATTTGTTTTTGTTTTTCCCGAATAGCTGTTTGTATAGTTTTCCAATTCATCGCTGCCAACTAAGCTTACTTTCTTAAACTTGCCGCCCTCAAGGTAGTTTTCCGTTCCTTTGACTGTTTTTACAGTAACTTTACAGTCGGTGTAATTAATATCCTTGTTGTATACGTACAATGCCGGAGCTTTTTTCGAGTCCGTATCCAAATTTACTCCGTTGAGAATCAGGTTGATATCTTCTTTAACATCGTTGGTATTGACAGCAATCATACCTCCTGTGATTTCGCCTGTAAATTCTATGTTTCCGGTTGTGTTTACGTTAATAGCCGTAATGTCGAGCGTTTTAACCTTAGTGTCATTGCTTTCGGCTTCCACAAAGTCGTCTAAGTCGGGAGTTTTTACCATTCCCACGCCGTCAAATAGAAACTGTGTGGCATAAACTTCGGGGAGAGAGCCGTTTTTTAAATCTTCCGCAAAGCTGTCATACTGTTTTTTAGAGTAAACTTTAATATCTCCGCTTTCGCCGTTTACAGTGCAGGTCATTTTTGACAAGTCTACTTTAACGTCCGACTGGTTTTCAGCCGAAGCTCCAAAACAAAAAGCCGAACCATTTGCAGCAATCAGCAAAGAAAGTGCCGCAACGCTGATTTTTCTTAAAAGTTCTGATTTAATAAGCATTAATCCTTTACAAAATTATTAGTATATATACTTATTTGATTAAAAAGTCAAATAAGTATAATAAACTTACATAAATTATATTGTTTTTACACAAAAAAGTCAAGAATTATTATAAATTTTACAAAAAGTACACATTCTTTATATTTTGTGTGAAGTTGAAGTTATAAAAATTAATCCGAACACATTTGTTAAGTTACAAATATGTTCGGATTTTTTGACAAATTATTTTGCCTTGCTTTCGCAGTATATACATCGGTAAATACGGTGTTCTTCGTCAGTAAGTTTAAATATATGGGTTAATTCCTGTTCGTCCTGAGAAATACAGCGAGGGTTTTTGCATCGAATAACTCCTACCAGCCTTTTAGGAAGCTGCGGTTTGAACTTGTCGACTATTTTTCCGTTTTCAATGGTATTAACGGAAACTCCGGGGTCTAAGTAGCCCAAAACGTCGAAATCAATATCAATAGGTTCGTCAATTTTAATTATATCTTTCTTTCCGTTTTTTGAGCTGGGAGCATTTTTAATTATTGCGACTGAACAAGTGAGCTGGTCAAGTTTCAGATACCTATACAAAGTCATGCTCATTCCGGAAGAAATATGGTCAATTACAATACCGTTTGTTATCGAATCAATTACCATTCATTCCACCCCCAAAAGTTTGAGAATCAAAGCCATTCTCATATATTTGCCGTTAAGAACTTGCTTAAAATAGCAGGCTCTCGGGTCTTTGTCAACCGCAACTGAAATTTCATTTACACGGGGCAGAGGGTGCATAATGCACAAATCTTTTTTTGCGTCTGTAAGCTTGTCGGGCGTAAGAATATAGCTGTCCTTTAAGCGGATATAATCCTGCTCATTGAAGAAGCGTTCTCTCTGCACACGTGTCATATAAAGAATATCAAGCTTAGGCATAGAGCCTATTAAATCGGTAGTAACTTCATATGGAATATTATTTTTAATGATGACATTATTTGTCACATAGTCGGGCAGTTTTAATTCTTCGGGAGAAATAAGCACAAACTTAATTCCGCTGTAACGTGACAAAGCGTTTATTAAAGAGTGAACAGTTCTGCCAAATTTTAAATCTCCGCACAATCCGACAGTCAGATTGCAGAAACCGCCTTTTTCACGGTAAATCGTCAATAAATCCGCAAGAGTTTGAGTAGGGTGATTATGTCCGCCGTCGCCTGCGTTTATAATGGGTATATCGGCAGCCATGGACGCCACAAGCGGAGCACCCTCTTTGGGGTGACGCATTGCTATAATATCTGCATAACAAGAAACAGTTCTCACAGTGTCGGACACACTTTCGCCCTTTGCGGCAGAAGAATTATTTGCGGCTGAAAATCCTATTACATTACCGCCTAACTCATACATAGCAGCCTCAAAGCTAAGACGAGTTCTTGTTGACGGCTCAAAAAACAAAGTTGCCAATTTTTTACGTTTGCACTTTTCGGCATATTTGTCGGGATTTGCGATGATATCGCAAGCAACTGCAATTAACTCTTCTATTTCGCTTGTTGAGAGGTCGAGAATATCAATGACGCTTCTCATTATGCTTCACCAATCCAGCTTTCATCAGAGGGGTTATTGCGGAATTTAATCAGCTTTTCCTTGTCTTCTTCACGGATATAGCCTTGTTCTGCGGCAACTTCCGCAATAACGTCCAAATTGGTCAAGCTGATATTTTTAACATTGGCAGCGGCGAGGCGGTCAATGCCTTTCTGCATTCCATATGTGAAAATGCTTGCAATGCCGAGTACTTCCGCACCGGCTTCGCGAAGAGCGTTAACGACTTCTATTACGCTTCCGCCGGTAGAAATTAAGTCCTCAATGATAACTACCTTTTGACCCTTTTCGAGTTTGCCCTCAATTTGGTTGCCTCTGCCGTGGTCTTTAGCACCCGAGCGAACATAGCCCATAGGCAAATTAAGGATATTTGCAGTCAATGCCGCATGAGCAATACCGGCAGTGCTTGTTCCCATAAGGACTTCGCATTCGGGATAATTTTCCTCTACAACTCTTGCCAAAGCGTTTTCGACGTCATCTCTGACACGGGGAGCGGAGAGGGTAAGGCGGTTATCGCAATAAATCGGACTTTTGATACCGCTTGCCCATGTAAAAGGCTGCTGCGGTCTTAAAAAAACTGCGTTAATTGACAAAAGGTCTTTAGCTATTATTTTTTCCATTAAAAAAATCTCCTTTGCAATAATTTCTTTAGACGATTGCAAAATTCAAAAAGTCCTGTATCTTTGAGCAAATTTGCAATTATAAAGCCATGCGGTTTATCCGCTTTTTTTGTTTAAAAACAGTACGCATCATTCTTTCCCCGCCTGCGGCGGGGAAAGAGAATCCTGACTTTTGCAATCGGCTGAATAATTTCTTCTCATTTCCCAAAAAACTTTCAGAAAATATGTTGCTCCAAGGTAACAAAGAATTTTATTAATTTACTAAAAATCTTTCTAAATTCTCAACAGTGTCAACGATATAATCTGCATTATATTGAACAAATTCTTCTTTGCTGCCGTAGCCGTACAGAATAGATATACATTTTATACCTACTTCTTTAGCTCCTATTATATCATATTTTCTGTCGCCTATAAGAACAGCTTTTGACAAATCGTCTATATCAATTTTTTGTAAAATATATTTCAGAACATCTGTCTTTGTATTTCTCGAAGTGTCAAGGGTACTGCCTGCAATTAAGTCAAAATATTCCGAAACAACAAATTTATCGAGTATTCTTTTTGCGTAAACTTCCGGCTTTGAGGTTGCAAGAATTACCGTCATGCCATGTTGTTTAAGAGAAATCAAAAACTCTTTCATTCCGTCGTAAAGCTTATTTTCAAAAATTCCTTTATCCGCATAATACTCACGATAATAATTAATTCCCTTTTGAACGGTTTCACCGTCAAAACCGCAAAACTCACGAAAAGACTCGCTTAGGGGCGGTCCTATAAACTTCATCAATGACCAATGACTTTCCACAGGAAAGCCCAATTTATCGAGAGCATATGCGACAGATTTTGTCACACCCTCGGCGGAATCCGTTACGGTTCCGTCCAAATCAAGCAAAATATATTTAAAAGTCATATTATTTTAACCCACAAACTCAGCAACACAACGCTTGTAAGCTGCCACAGGGTCAGCCGCCTGAGTAATCGGTCTTCCTACGACAATATAATCCGAACCGATTTCCTTAGCCTTTGCCGGAGTAGTAACACGAACTTGGTCGCCGATATCGCCGTCTGCAAAACGAACTCCGGGAGTTACCGTTACAAAGTCGCTTCCACAGGAACTATGAACTTTTTCAGCTTCGAGAGGAGAACAAACTACGCCGTCAAGACCTGCTTTTTTAGCGTTTAAAGCGTAGTGCATAACAACCTTGTCAATGGGTTCTTCAATGAGCAAATCTTCGGTCATGCGTTCTTGGCTTGTAGACGTAAGCTGAGTTACCGCAATGAGAATAGGGCGAGAGCCGTCCTCACGAGTTAGCCCTTTAAGAGCCGCTTCCATCATAGGAATAGTGCCTGCCGCATGGAGATTGCACATATCAACGTCAAGTTCGGATAGAACACGCATAGCTTTCATAACTGTGTTAGGAATATCATGCAGTTTAAGGTCAAGAAAAATTTTATGTCCCATTGCTTTTATTTCTCTTACAATATCAGGGCCTGCCGCATAGAAAAGCTCCATGCCGATTTTTACAAAAGGCTTTTCATCTTTGAATTGTGACAAGAAATCAATAACTTCCTTTTTGCTGCTGAAATCGCAAGCAATAATAACATCTTTTCCCATTAGTGACTGCCTCCAATCAAATCTTGTAAATTTTCAATTTCCAAATGCTGCATTACAACCGGCAATTCTTCAATAATTTTTTTGCATGCAAAGGGGTCGACTAAGTTTGCCGCGCCGACTTGAACGGCAGTCGCGCCGGCAAGCATCATTTCAATGACATCACGAGCAGAGCTTACGCCGCCCATGCCGATAATAGGAATATTTACCGTATCATAAACTTGATAGACCATTCTTAGAGCAACCGGGAAAATTGCGGGACCTGAAAAACCGCCCATTTTGTTTGCTATGACAGGCTTTCTTGTTTTCAAGTCAATCCTCATACCAAGCAATGTGTTTATAAGGCTGATACCGTCCGCACCGGCTTCTTCGCAAGCCTTGGCAATTTCCTTAATATCCGTAACATTAGGACTAAGTTTCATATAAACGGGTTTAGTCGTAACAGCCTTGACAGCTTTAGTCACTTCAAATGCAGACTTTGCACTTGTGCCGAAACTCATGCCGCCGTTATGCACATTGGGACAGCTTATATTAACTTCGATTATTCCGACTTGTTCGCACTTGTCGATTTTTTCGCATGAATAAGCGTATTCTTCAACGGAAAATCCGCTTATGTTGGCAATTACGGGCTTTTTGTAATATTGACTGAGTTTTGGGAGTTCTTCGCTGATAATTTTGTTAATGCCGGGATTTTGCAGACCGACCGAATTAATAAGACCGTTTGTGCATTCCGCAATACGCGGAGTCGGATTGCCGAAGCGAGGTTCTTTTGTTGTTCCCTTGCAGGAAATGGAACCTAAAATATTTATGTCGTAAATATCGGCGAACTCATAGCCAAAACCAAACGTGCCGCTTGCGGGGATAACGGGATTGTCAAGCGTAAGACCGCTTAAAGTAACTTTAGTGTTTACCATACGATTTCCTCCTTTACGAGGACGGGACCGTCCTTGCAAATTCGCTTATTGCCGTCTTTGGTCTTGTAGGTACAGCCCATACAAGCACCGAAACCGCAGCCCATGCGTTCTTCAAAGCTGAATTGTCCGCTTGTGGCAGTCGCATTGTACACAGCCTTGAACATTGGAAGAGGACCGCAAGTATAGAAGTAAGAATAATCCCCGACTAATGGGAGAGCGTCCGTTACAAAGCCCTTAATGCCGGAACTTCCGTCAACTGTTGTTACAAATACTTTCACGCCTAACTTTTCAAAAGACTTAGCGGCGAAAATTTCATAAGAAGTGTTAAATCCAAGAATAACATTAGGAACGGCACCTTTTGCCAAAAGCTGTTTGCAAAGATTGTAAAGGGGCGGAACGCCCACGCCGCCGCCGATTAACAGGGGCTTGTCGCCGCTTGTTGATATGTCAAAGCCGTTGCCCAAGCCTACGAGTAAATCAAGCTTTTGATAAGGGTCTAACTTGCTCATAAGTTCGGTACCTTGACCGACTACTTTATAAATAATTGTTATATTTGTTTCGTCATAATCGCAAATTGATATGGGGCGGCGAAGATAGAAACCGTCCAGCTTAATATTAACAAACTGCCCGGGAGCAGTAATTGCGGAAGTGTCGCCGCTGAGAATCATTTTGTAGACATCTTTTGCGATTTTTATGTTAGACACAACAGAGTAAATACCTTGTTTCATAAATTACCTCCGTTTCTTTTGCATAATGCCCGGTTAAGGGCTTCGCCCGCTTTTTGAAAAAAGCGGGGCAAAAACTTTTACAGTGTATTTTGCGGCTTTTTGTGAGATTTTAAAATTTGGTTACAAAAAATTACATATCAATAGTTGAAATACAAAGCGTTGTTTCTTCAAGAACGTCAAGCAAGGCTCTTACGGTATCAAGGGCGGTGAATATAGCGACATTGTTTTCGACAGCCCAGCGTCTGATAAGATAGCCGTCGTTGCTGTTTTCGTGGTAAATATCTTTTGTGTTTATTACATAGCTGATGTATCCCGAGCGAAGAGTATCGAAAATATCGCTTGTATTTGATGAAAGCTTATGTCTTACTCTTGTTCTTATGCCATGTTCTTTGAGGAACTTAGCGGTGCCTTCGGTTGCCTCAATGTTAAAGCCGAGGTTATAGAAACGGCGGATAAGGGGGAGAGCTTCTTCTTTATCGACGTCGGCAATGGTAGCGAACACAGTGCCGTAGTTAACCATTTTTGTGCCGGAAGACTGCAAAGCTTTATACAAAGCTCTTGTCAAAGTGTTGTCATAGCCGATAGCCTCGCCGGTTGATTTCATTTCGGGAGAGAGATAAGCGTCAAGTCCGCTGAGCTTTGAGAATGAGAAAGCGGGAGCTTTGACATACCAGCGTTCTTTTTCTTTCGGATAAACAACGTCGATTCCCTGTTCTTTAAGGCTTTTGCCGAGGATTGTAAGCGTAGCGATATCGGCAAGAGAGTATCCGGTAGCTTTAGAGAGGAACGGAACGGTTCTGGAAGAACGAGGATTTACTTCGATTACATAAACATCGTTATTTCTGTCAACGATGAACTGAATATTGTACAGACCCACAATGCCTATTCCTAAGCCAAGCTTTACGGTATAATCAATAATTACGTCTTTAACATGCTGAGGAATTGTGAAAGACGGATACACGCTGATACTGTCGCCCGAATGAATACCCGTTCTTTCAACGTGTTCCATAATGCCGGGGATAAATACGTCTTTTCCGTCGCAAACAGCGTCAACTTCGCATTCCTTGCCCACGATATACTTGTCAACAAGTACGGGCTTATCTTCGTCCACTTCAACGGCAGTTTTCAGATAGTGACGGAGCATATGCTCATTTGCTACAATCTGCATTGCACGTCCGCCCAAAACGTAGCTCGGACGAACAAGAACGGGATAGCCGATTTCAGCGGCGGCTTTTACGCCGTCTTCGATATTGGTTACTGCCTGACCTTTTGGCTGAGGAATTTTTAGTTCTTCCATGATTTTTTCAAAGGAATCACGGTTTTCGGCTTTTTCGATAGCGTCAAAATCCGTACCGATAATTTTAACTCCACGCTTCATAAGGGGTTCGGCAAGATTTATAGCAGTCTGACCGCCTAAAGAGGCAACAACGCCCTCGGGCTTTTCAAGATGAATTATATTCATAACGTCTTCTACTGTGAGCGGCTCAAAATAAAGCTTGTCGCTGGTGGTGTAGTCGGTTGAAACCGTTTCGGGGTTGTTGTTGATAATGATTGCCTCATAGCCGTTATTTTTTATAGTCATAACAGCGTGAACTGTCGAGTAGTCAAATTCTACGCCCTGACCGATACGGATAGGACCCGAGCCGAGTACAACAATTTTTTTGCGGTCGCTTACAATGGATTCGTTTTCCTGTTCATATGTTGAATAGAAATAAGGAATATATGATTCAAACTCAGACGCACAAGTATCAATCATCTTGTAAACAGGGAACATTTTGTTGTCTACACGCATTTTATATACTTCGTCTTCGGTAGTTTTCCAGAGTTTAGCGATATACTTATCGGAAAATCCCATGCGTTTTGCCTGATAGAGTGCGTCCAGATTATCTTTATTTTCGGCAACAACTCTCTCAAAATCGACAATGTTCTTTATTTTCTCCAAGAAGAACATATCAATTTTAGTGATTTCAAAAATTTCTCTCAGGTCAATTCCCTGCCAAATAAGCTCGGCGATTGCGTAAATTCTGTCGTCCGTGCCTTTGCGGATATACTCGAGGAGTTCTTCTTTTGAAAGGTCGTTGAATTTTGGCTTGTAGATGTGGTAAACGTCTATTTCGAGTGAGCGAACTGCTTTGAGCAAACTTTCTTCAAAGGTTCTGCCTACGCTCATGACTTCGCCGGTAGCTTTCATCTGAGTTCCGAGGACGTTAGAGGCATCGGAAAATTTATCGAATGGGAATCTCGGCATTTTTGTTACGACATAGTCGAGAGTAGGCTCAAAGCTTGCCGGAGTATTTGCAATTCTTATTTCGTCTAAGGTCATTCCTACGGCAATTTTTGCGGACACACGAGCGATTGGATAGCCGCTTGCTTTGGAAGCGAGAGCGGAAGAACGAGAAACTCTCGGGTTTACTTCGATTAAATAGTAATCGAACGAAACGGGGTCAAGAGCAAACTGGACGTTACAGCCACCCTCGATTTTTAACGCACGAATAATTTTCAACGCACTGTCACGGAGCATATGATATTCTTTATTTGTGAGTGTTTGGCTGGGAGCGACAACGATTGAATCGCCTGTGTGTATTCCCACAGGGTCAAGATTTTCCATGTTGCAAATGGTTATAGCAGTATCGTTTGAATCTCTTATTACTTCGTACTCAATTTCTTTGAAGCCCTTGACGCTTTTTTCCACAAGAACCTGATGAACGGGGGAGAGCTTGAGGGCATTTTTCATAATTTCCACGAGTTCTTCGTCATTGTTAACGAATCCGCCGCCAGTACCGCCGAGTGTGAAAGCCGGACGAAGCACAACAGGGTAGCCGATTTCGTTAGCTGCGTTCAAACCCTCCTCGATAGAATGAGTAATAATTGAGGGGAGAACAGGCTCGCCGATTTCTTCGCAAAGTTCTTTAAAAAGTTCTCTGTCTTCCGCGCGTTCGATACTTTCAACGCTTGTGCCGAGAAGTTCGACCTGACACTCTTCAAGAACGCCTTTGCGGGCAAGTTTCATAGCGAGGTTAAGACCTGTTTGACCGCCGATACCGGGAACTATAGCGTCGGGACGCTCATAGCGGAGAATTTTCGCCATATATTCAAGTGTGAGCGGTTCCATATAAACTTTGTCGGCAATTACCGTATCTGTCATGATAGTAGCAGGGTTAGAGTTGCAGAGAACAACTTGATAGCCCTCTTCACGAAGTGCAAGACACGCTTGTGTGCCTGCATAGTCAAATTCGGCAGCCTGACCGATAACAATAGGGCCCGAGCCGATTACCAAAACTTTTTTGATGTCACTTCTTTTAGCCATCTTATTTGCCCTCCTTCATAAAACCGATGAACTTTTCAAACAAATAGAAGCTGTCCTGAGGACCGGGAGCACTTTCGGGGTGATACTGCACGCTGAAAACTTTGTCCTTGTCGCAGGAAACGCCCTCGACAGTATTGTCAAGAATATTCATATGGGTAATTGTCAAATCGGTATTTTTAACGCTTTCGGTATCGACCGCATAGTTATGGTTCTGGCTTGTGATTTCAATTTTGCCTGTTTCAAGATTTTTGACAGGGTGGTTTCCGCCGCGATGACCGAATTTTAATTTATAAGTTTTGCAGCCGTATGCAAGGCTGATAAGCTGATGACCAAGACAAATTCCGAATATAGGATATTTGCCTCTAAGAGCTTTAATTAATTCGATAGTTTGCGGAACATCTTCGGGGTTGCCGGGACCGTTGGAGAAGAATACTCCGTCGGGATTAAGCTTTTCTATTTCTTCGGCAGAAGTGTTGTAAGGAACAACTGTGACGTTGCAGCCGAGTTTGTTAAGACTTCTGATAATATTCAGTTTAATTCCGCAGTCCACGGCAACAACGTCAAGTTTCGGGTGAACTGTGCGGGAGTACCATTTTTTCTTGCAGCTTACCTTTGCAACGGCGTCCGAGGGAATATCGGTAGTTCTGAGAATTTCCATAGCTTTCTCATGCGGAGTATCAGCGGAAGTAATTAAAACTTTGCAGTTGCCGAAATCTCTTATTTTTCGGGTAAGCATACGAGTATCAATGCCGGATATGCCGGGAATGCCGTAATCTTCGAGAATTTCTCCGAGAGTTTTTGTATAGCGGAAATTTGACGGTATATTGTTATACTCTCTGACAATCAAGCCGCCGATAGTTGGGACTTTTGTTTCAAAGTCATCGTCGGCAATTCCATAGTTGCCTATGAGCGGATAAGTCATTACAACCATTTGATAAGTGTATGACGGGTCGGACACAATTTCCTGATAGCCTACCATAGAAGTATTGAATACAAGTTCGCAGACTTTGTCGCATTCGTGACCGAAGCCCGTGCCTAAATACTCGCTGCCGTCCTCAAGGACAATTTTTCTGTTTAAATTTGTTTCCATTTTATTTCCCCCTTGACCATTGTTATAATACATTGACCGCAAACTTCCATATCACGGAAAGGAGTAGCCCGTCCCATGGAGAAAAATTTATCGGGGTCAACGGTATATTTTGTATCTAAATTCCAAACGGCGATATTTGCAGGTTTACCTATATCAATGCCGGATTCAATATTAAAGCGTTTGCCGGGAGCTATGCTCATAAGGCTGACAAGCTTTTCAAGAGTTATTACATTATTTTTTACTAAGTTTGTGTAAAGCACAGGGAAAGAAGTTTCCAAACCTACTACGCCCATTGCACTTTTTTCAAGTCCCCGTGATTTTTCTTCCGCACTGTGGGGAGCGTGGTCGGTTGCAATCATGTCGATTGTGCCGTCTTTTATACCCTCAATCAAGGCGAGTTTATCTTCTTCGCTTCTGAGAGGGGGATTCATTTTAAATCTTCCGTCTTCCTGTAAGTCTTTGTCACTGAGCACTAAGTAATGCGGACCTGTTTCGCAGGTTATGTCAAGTCCGTCTTTTTTAGCCTGACGGATAAGTTCGACGCTTTCCTTAGTTGACACATGGCACACATGATATTTGCAGCCGCTTTGGCGAACAAGTTTTATATCACGCTTAATTTGTCCCCATTCGCTTTCGGAGCAAATGCCCTTGTGACCGTGAGCTTTAGCGTAATCGCCGTCATGGATATAACCGCCCCTTAGAAGTTCGTTTACTTCGCAGTGAGCAGCGATAATTTTTCCGAGTGACTTTGCTTTTTTCATAGCGGAGAGCATGATTTCGTCACTCTGTACCCCTCTTCCGTCATCGGAAAAGGCTATTACATATGGATTAAGACTATCGAGGTCGGCTAATTGACAGCCCTGTTCGTTTACGGTAATAGAGCCGTAAGGATAGACGTTAATTACGGCGTCACGCTCGATTAAGTCAAGTTGTATTTTAAGATTTTCCACACTGTCGGGGACAGGTGAAAGGTTCGGCATTGGACAAATGTCTGTGTAACCCCCATGAGCAGCGGCAAGCGAACCGGACTTTATTGTTTCTTTGTATGAAAAACCCGGTTCTCTTAGATGTACGTGAACATCAATAAAACCGGGAAATATGAAACAATTATTCAAATCAATAATGTCGGTGTTGCCTGACGGAGCAAGGGAGCTGCCGATAGAAACAATATTCCCGTTGACAATAAGTAAGTCTTTCCTGCTTATTGTGCCATTCAGAAAAACATTGCCGTTCTTCAGCAAATAATTCATATAGAAAACCCCTTTACAAGACCTGAATTTTGAACATTTGCAGACTTTCAAATAAACGCAGTCAAAAGTCTTGATTTATCCAAAATTCTCTCGTAACATTGTACCATTTTCCCCCCATTTTGTCAAGCTTTTAATACGTGAAGCGAGTTTACTTTTTACAATAATTTTTGACCCGACCATAAGATTAATGTTTACGGGGAGTTTTTGAACAACATTTTTGTTGAAAGGAAGTTTTAAGATTGAGCTTTTGTCTGTTCTAAATGCCAAAATATGATATTAGATTATCCCAGTCCTTATAACAAATATAGTAAGCGACATAAGTATTTGCTCAAAGCTCAAAGCTCAAAGCTGTTGCACACTGCACATTGCACATTGCACATTCATATTGTTTTGTCGTTTACTATAACTTTTTTATATTCTTTTATAAACACCTCGTCTTTGTCTAATTTTTCAGCCGAACTCATGTTATTTAAATATGCG
>CACWIU010000016.1 GCA_902761025.1 uncultured Ruminococcus sp.
CTTTTCTACTGCCAACTCCACAATATGCTGTCGGCGCGTAGGATTTGTCACCGACAAACCATGCGTTAGATAAAGACACAGGAAAAATACCGATATAATTACAAGCCATGAATTAACCTGAGATTCGGTTATAGGCAAATTTTGAAACGGCATTTTTATTGTGAAATAAATCCCTGCTCCTGAAATCTCGATATCTTCCGATACGCCCGTGAACAAAACATACAGCACAACTCCACACGCAAGCGGCAGTATTGTCATAATCAGCAGAAGTATATCTATAATGCGAAAGCTCTGCTCTTCATGTTTCACGTTTTTTTATTCACCACCCTTTTTGAAAAATAAAGTCGGAAATAATATTATCCAAAATGATTTACTCTTCCGCCGATTTATCATCTTTTTTTTTGCCGATAAACGGACGGAAAACAATGGCAATCCGAGGAAAAAACAACGGCACTATTGATGAAATAGGTGAAAAAAACAAAACGCCGACCGCAGCTGCTCCGAACTGTAAGAACAATCTCATACTTTGGGAAAACTTCATCATCTGAGCAGCGTCTTTCGGCTCTTTTGAAACAGCTTTCTGAATAGTAAGTCCCATTAAAAAGAAATTTCCGACTGCCGCCGCTGCCGAAAGAATATTTCCCAACAGCACTTTAACGCTCCATGAACCGATTACTAAAAATACTGCTTGCAGTATAACGCTTAAAATCAGCGTCCACACGGCAATATAGATTGTTTCTCGCTTAACTGTTTCGTCAACCTTTGACATCAAGCTTTAATCACCCCATTCTTCATGTTTAGGCTGTATTCCCTTTAAGATTAACACACTGAAAAATCAACCATTTACTATTATAAGTGAATTTGCCTTTTTATTCAATAGACAACTACTCTAAAACAAATAGTTTTTTGTAAATTTTTTTGATAAAATTACTTTAATACGTTAAAAATACGACTTCAAAAACATATTTACTTTTTGTTCGAAAAGTTAGAGTTTATGTCAAATTCGGACATATTATTCTGGAAAGAAATAATACTTTTTGCTCGCTCTACGATGTCATTACGCAGACTTTCGGGAGAAATGACGGCACAGCGATTGCCAAACATCATAAGCCATTCTACAAGCCCCTCGCTTCGGCAGCACTTAGCCTTTAACCGAAAATAATCCGAACCGCAGCTAATATAACGAACATTGTCACCGAACTTGTCAATCATTTTTTCCAAAAGCTCATTTTTGCAAAGCAGAATTATTTCTTCCTCTTCGCCCGAATACATTTGAAAAACACGGCTTACATAATCGCCTATATCAAACATATTTTTGTATTCCGAAACTTCTTCAAAATATCTCGCCGGTTCGTTTGTAACAGCCACATTTTCCATTCTGTCCAATCGGTAATGGGAAATATTATTGTATTTTTCGTAATTGCCCACAAGATAGTATTTTTCATCGCTCCAAACCAACGCATAAGGACTGACTATATGCGACCTTGTCATTACGCGGCAAACTTGACTGTTTTCAATTTTTTTGCGAAAGTAATCAAACGTAATTTTCCTGCGTTCGCAAATAGCTTTATGAATAGTATCTATAATATACATAATTTGTTCGTTATTATATTTAACTCTATGGTCAAAGTATGTTTGCGATTCAATTTGCTTTGCCTGATAAATACTAAGCTCCGTCCTCAGCTTTTCCGAAAGCTCACGAGTGATTTTAGGCGGAATGAACCTTGCGCTCAATACTGCGTCATTAAGCAGCCGGATTTCTGCCGGCTCAAAATTTCTTTCGGCAAGATAAAAACCGTTTCTGCCTGCCTTTGCCACATTATAACCGCATTCTGCCAGAACTTCTATATCTCTGTAAACCGATTTCCTTTCGGCGTTAACAGAATACAAAATGTTCATTTTTTCTATAATTTCGGAAGCTGTAAGAGCATGATTCTCATCACTGTATTTTTTAAGTATATTTAAAATGCAAATAATTTTCTTCATTGTTTATCGAGTAATTCAGATATAATATCGTCTTCAAAATCTTCATGATAAAATTCGTCTTCATCGTATTTTTCATATGTTTTTTTAGAACTATCCAGTATAAATTCAGCGCATTTGATTCCGTCTACCGCCGCAGATATAATGCCGCCTGCATAGCCTGCGCCCTCTCCGCATGGATACACGCCTTTAACGCTTACGGATTCCATTGTTTCTCCACGCAGTATCCATAATGGGCTGCTGCTCCTTGTTTCCGCTCCCGTAAGTATCGCGTCTGCCGCCGAAAATCCTTTCAACTTACGCTCTAACAGCGGAATAGCCTCTCTCAAGCTTTCGCAAACATAATACGGCAAGTATTCTTCAACATTTGCAAAACGATATCCGGGACGATAACTCGGCTCTACTTCGCCAATGCAGCTTGTTTTAACGCCTTTCAAAAAATCTCCCACACGCTGTACAGGAGCTTTGTAATCACTGCCGCCCGCAACAAACGCCGCATGCTCTATCTTCCTTTGAAATTCTACTCCGGCAAGCGGACTGTCGCTTCCAAAATCATTTGGCGTTACTCCGACAAGCAAGGCGCTGTTGGCATTGACAAGACTTCTTGAAAATTCGCTCATGCCGTTTGTAACAACGGTATTTTCTTCGCTTGCCGCCGCAACTACCGAACCGCCCGGACACATGCAAAACGTATATACTCCTCGTCCGCTGTTCAAATGTACGTTTAATTTATAGTCTGCCGCTCCTAAGTATGGACTGTTATAAAACGCTCCGTACTGAGATTTATTTATATTTTCTTGTAAATGCTCGATTCGTACTCCTACGGAAAACGGCTTGGCTTTCATAACATATCCGTTTTTATAAAGCATTTCAAACGTATCTCTTGCGCTGTGTCCTATTGCAAGCACCGCATGATTTGTTTCAAGCTCGTCTTTTCTGCCGTCGGAATATTCAACAGTTACGCTTTGCACGGCATTGTCAGAAGTGTTAATTCCTATAAGCTTTGTTTCAAAACGAACTTCTCCGCCCAACTTTATTATCTCATTGCGGATATTTTTTACCGTGGGTTTTAATCTGTCAGTGCCAATATGCGGCTTGGCATTGTACAAAATTTCTTCGGGAGCCCCATGCTTTACAAATTCTAAAAGCACCTTTCGCGAACGGCTGTCCTTAGTGCCTGTGTTAAGTTTGCCGTCCGAAAACGCTCCTGCTCCGCCCTCGCCAAACTGGACGTTGCTTTGGGTCAGCAATTTTCCGTCTGTCCAGAATTTTTCAACATCTTTTGTGCGTTCGTCAACGCTTTTGCCCCTCTCAATCAAAATCGGACGCTGACCTGCCTGAGCCAGTATTAACGCGCAAAATAAACCTGCCGGTCCTGCTCCCACAACTATGGGTCTTTTGGGAAGTTTTTTTGAAAAAGGCAATTTATAACAATATTTATCTGCTATTTGAACTTTTTTGTCAGACCTGCAGCGTCTTTGCACAAAATTTTCAAATATTGATGTTTCAACATCTACGGATATATTGAATACAATATTATCTTTTTTGCGCGCGTCTATACTTTTTTTGAAAATGCTGAAAGATTTTAAATCATCTTCTTCAATATGCAGACGCTGACATATGATTTTTTTTAAATCATCTTCACTGTAATCAAGAGGTAATTTTATATCGTTTATTCTAAGCATATTATCACCTTTTTTTCTTAGCTTTATATGAATCGGCGGCGGCATTTCCGGCAATTATTCCCCCTGAAAAAGCCCAGTGCAAATTATATCCTCCGCACATTCCGTCAACATTCAACGCTTCCCCGATAATGTATAAATTCTTATGTTTTATGCTCCGCATGGTTCGGTCAATTTCAGAAAGCTTAATTCCTCCGGCTGTTACCTGTGCGGACTGATATTCGGACATACCCACCGGATAAAACTCACAATTTTTTACGGCATTTGCCAGCCGCTCCGCTTCTTCTTCGGTCAAAGTTAACATTTTTCGTTCGTGCGAACATATTGATAATTTTTTCAAAAGATAATTGCCCAATTTTTGATTTAATATCCCTGTGAAAAGCTCTTTAATATCTGTTTGAGAAAAAAGTTTTTTTCTCGCAAGAAGAATTTTTGTTATTTCTTCTTGCGAATAATCGGGCATTAAGTCGGCTGTAACAACTATTTTTTTATATTTAACGCCATTAATTGAACGCGCTGCAAAAAATTCGTTCACCATTCTTGAAAGCTGAAATACGCAAATGCCCGAAATGTTTTTCTCATTAAATTGCAGTTCTCCAAATTCTTCATGCAGTATATTTCCGTCTGCTTTCAACGCAACTCTTGCGGGAGTTCTCACACCTTTCAACAGCGGCAAATATTTATCGCCGCACGGTATAGGTGCAAGGCTCGGAAAAATTTCGGTACATTCCAGTCCCAAATCTTCGGCGAATTTATAAGACGCTCCGCCGCTCCCCAACGCAGGCTGTACCTTACCGCCCGAAGCAAGTATTACTTTTTCGGCGGCAAAAATTTTATCTTTAGATTTCAGACGATACCCATTAGAAAAATATTCAATTTGATTTATTTCAGTTTCGCAATACACGTCAACATTATAATATTCAATGTTCATCGTCAAGACATTCAAAACGGAACTCGCCTGAGCGGAATACGGATAAACTCTGCCGGAAGAATCCGCCTTGCATATCAAGCCTATTGAGCGAAAAAACAGCATTAACTTTTCCGAGCCGTATTTTGAAATTATGCTTTTTACAAATGCGCGTGAGTCAAAATTATAGTGCTTTTCGGATAAGTCTGTATTTGTCAAGTTACATCTTCCGTTGCCCGTAGCAAGCAGTTTCTTTCCAATCTTATTTTCTTTTTCAATAACGGCGATTTTAATTTTTCCGTCAGTCTTTTTTGCGCAGCATACGGCGGCTGCAAGTCCGGCTGCTCCTCCGCCCACTACTACAACATTATATTGTAAAATTTTTTCACTCATTTAAATTTTACCGCCCATATTTTACATTAATGATACAAGAAACGGAATGCCATAAGAAATAAAACACATTATAACAGTCGCTAAAACAATGCCGCCTAAAATAGCCACACAAGCGTCTTTCAACTTAAAATGAAAAAGCGCCGCCACTAATGACCCTGTCCATGCTCCCGTGCCGGGCAATGGTATTCCAACAAAAAGCAGTAAACCCCACCTTTTGTGTTTCATAATTTTTTCCGCGCCTTTTTCGGCTTTTTGCTCAAGCTTATTAATCATCTTTACAAGCTTTGTGTTTTTAAGCAGCTCAAATATCTTTTCGATAAACAGCAAAATAAACGGTATTGGCAAAATGTTTCCGACAATACAAATCGGAATTGCTTTCCACATATCAATGTGCAAAAGACTTGCGGCAATTAAACCGCCCCTTAACTCTAAAATCGGAAAAAGTGAAATAATAAAAACTACCAATTCCGACGGAATACCGCTAAGCATATTCACAATATTTTCAATTAAATGTTCCAAAATCCTATTCCTCCGTCTTAATTTTAAAAAATAAAAAAACACCTTAATCATTATATATTAAGTTTATTCTATTGACAATACTCAAATTTGCTTTTATTATTAATTTGTAAAAAAGTTCACATTGTAGTAAAGTAAAAGAAAGGATTATGTTGAAAATGAAAAAACGCTTACTTTTAACGGCTACCGTTGCCATAACCGCATTTATTTTTATACATTCGCTTATGCCCGGCGACGAATCGCAGCAAGAAAGCGATTCCGTTTTTATCTTGTTTGAGCAAATTATGAAATTTCTTCATTTGCCGAACTTGTTCAACGAGGGGTCAATTCGCAAGCTCGCTCACTTCATAGAGTTTTCGGTATTTGGTTTTTTTCTCAGTTCAACTGTTCACGCTTACTGCGGATTTAAAAATCAAATATTTAAAATTTTGTTCTTCTTGCTTGCCGTGCCTGTCATTGACGAAACTCTGCAATATTTTTCAGACGGAAGAAGCTCCGCCGTAAAAGATGTGCTTTTAGACTTTAGCGGCTGTTTGTTCGGACTGTCCATACTTTTTCTTATAACCGTTATTGTATCAAAAAGTACAAAAATGCAAAGAACAGTATCAAATAATGCCGTAAAAAAGTAAATTCTACTTAATATTGCGTTCAGCTATGGAAATTTATCCGCAAATGTATTATAATAAGATTATGTAAAAAACTACTTGACAGGAGTATGATTTATGATGAACATTTGGCACGATATCAACCCCGAAAGAATTTCTCCCGAAGACTTCGTTGCAGTTATTGAAATCTCTAAGGGCAGCAAGCTTAAATACGAACTGGATAAACAGACGGGTATGCTCATTCTTGACAGAATACTCTATACTTCAACTCACTACCCGGCTAACTACGGCTTTATTCCCCGTACATACGCCGATGACAAAGACCCTCTTGATGTTTTGGTTCTTTGTTCCGAACAGATTGAACCTCTTACGCTTGTTCGCTGCTACCCTATCGGAGTAATCAAAATGATTGACAACGGCAGAAACGACGAGAAAATAATCTGCATTCCGTTCAACGACCCCACATATAACGAATATACGGACATCTCACAACTCCCGAAACATATTTTCGATGAAATGTGTCACTTCTTCACTGTGTATAAAACACTGGAAAATAAAGAAACTGCCGTTGACGAGGTTCAAGGCAGAGAAAAAGCCGTTGAAATTATCCGCTCTACTATTGATTCTTACAGAAAGGGCTTTTGCGGTGGCCGCTGATGAATACGGTTGAATCGGTTGAAACAAAAAGATGTCGAAAAATCAGACGCATTTTGACTGCTCTGTTCATTATATGCGGCTATATGCTCTCCACAACGTTTGTCGGAGCTGTATTTAACATTGACGGAAAAGACCAATATGTACGCATAACGGCTTTAAATCTTGCTTTTGGTGCAATGGGCGGAAAAACTCCCGTATATCAAAATCCTGTTTTTGGTGCAATTTACATTATTTTGCCATTAATCGGGTTTTTGTTTATGTTCTTTGACAAAAGAACCAATCTGAAAAACTTTGTCGGCATGGGCTGCGGTATTATCGGCTGTCTTATGATAGCTTTTCCCATTGCCGCAAACAGCGAGCTTTATTTGGGCATTGGAGCTTTAATAAGCATGATTGCGTATATGATAATAACAACTTTATCCGGCATTTCAATTTTTATGAAAATTGAGGACAGACGACAAGGGAACGAAACACCAAAGCTTTCTTAAAAAAATTTTTAAAATCAAACCAAATTTTTTTAAATTAATAAGTTTTTATAAATTTAATTAATAATTACTTGAAACTAACACATTTTAGTGATAGACTAATAAACGGTGCATTGCGAAAGATGTATCTAAATTTCTTGAGTTAAGGAAGTAATCATATGACAAAAGTAGATATTTTTTCCGGATTTCTCGGAGCAGGTAAAACTACCTTAATAAAAAAGCTTATTGCAGAAGCTTACAGCGGAGAAAAACTTGTTCTGATAGAAAACGAGTTTGGCGAGATAGGCATTGACGGCGGCTTTTTGCAAGATGCCGGAATCGAAATAACAGAAATGAACTCGGGCTGCATTTGCTGTAGTTTGGTGGGCGACTTTGGCGAAGCTTTAAAAAAAGTTCTTGCTCAATATGCTCCCGACAGAATAATTATTGAGCCTTCGGGCGTAGGCAAGCTTAGCGATGTTATTGCGGCGGTTAACAATATTCACTCGGACGAAATAATACTGAACAGCTTTACAACGGTAGTTGACGCCAACAAATGCAAAATGTACATCAAAAACTTTGGCGAGTTTTTCAACAATCAGGTTGAACATGCAAGTGCTATTGTCCTCAGTCACACAAAGAATATTTCAGATGAAAAGCTTTCGGCTTGCGTAAAACTTCTCAGAGAGCATAACAGTAAGGCTGAATTAATTACAACCGACTGGGACAACCTCAGCGGCAATCAAATTGTCCTTGCCATTGAGAACAAAGACACATTGGCAGACGCATTAAAGACACTTCAAGACGAAGAAGTTTGCCCCGTATGCGGTCATCATCACGAACATGAGCATGAACATCATCATGACCATGAACACGAGCATGAGCATGAGCATGAACATCATCATGACCATGAACACGAGCATGAACATCATCATGACCACGAACACGAATGCTGCTGTGACCATGACCATGAACACGAACATCATCACCACCATGCGGACGATGTGTTCACAAGCTGGGGCGTAGAAACAACAAAGAAATTTACAGCAAATGACATTACCGCAGCTTTGAACGAACTTTCAAACGAAGAAAAATATGGAATTATTCTCAGAGCAAAAGGTATTGTTCCGACAACTGACGGCACATGGATTCATTTTGACTATGTTCCGGGCGAACCTGATGTAAGAACAGGCTCGGCTGCCACAATAGGCAGACTTTGCGTTATCGGCTCAAAAATTGCCGAAAAAGCTATTGCCGAACTTTTCGGAGCTTAACTTATTAATTAACGGAGGAAATTATGGAAATTCCCGTTTATCTGTTTACCGGTTTCTTAGAAAGCGGTAAAACACAATTTATTCAAGAAACCCTTGAAGATAAAAAATTCCACAAAAAAGAAAAAACGCTTGTCCTCGTATGCGAAGAGGGTATTGAAGAGTATGAGCCGTCTAAAATTCCATGCAAAGACGTTTACTTTGAATTTATTGACACAGCCGAAGACTTGACCGAAGAAAGACTTGACGAGGCTGCTCGAAAAGCCAAAGCAACAAGAGTTTTAGTAGAGTACAACGGTATGTGGCAGCTTCAGAACCTTTATGACGCAATGCCCGATAACTGGCTTATATATCAGGAAATGACTTTTTTTGACGCTTCCACCTTTGACAATTACAACGCAAATATCAGAAGTCTTGTAGTTGACAAAATAACTGATACGGACATGGTTATTTTTAACCGTGTTCCCACAGGCAGTGACCATATGCCGCTTCATACTGCTGTCAGAGCAATTAGCAGACGTACCGAAATAGCATACGAATATACTAACGGAAAAATCTATTACGACGATATCATTGACCCCTTGCCATTTGATGTTAAAGCCGACGTAATCGAAATAAAAGATAACGATTATGCACTTTGGTATAGAGATTGTACCGAAGAAATGGATAAGTATGACGGAAAAGTTATCAAATTCAAAGGACTTGTCGCTAAAAATAAAGATTTTGACAAAAAGACTTTCGCAGTAGGACGTCACATTATGACTTGCTGCGTAGAAGACATCACCTATGGCGGAGTTATTTGCGAATCCGAAAAAGATTTGGGACTTGCTCAGGGCAGTTGGATTACAATTACGGCAAAAATCTCAATCGAATACAGCAAAATCTACAAGGGCAAAGGTCCTGTCCTCAAAGTAATTTCCGTTGCTCCCGCCACCCAGCCCGAGCAAACCGTTGTTACTTTTTAAATAGCAAATATATTAATTAAAACAATTTGTTTACCCGATTGAAAGTTTATTTTTTAAGAATAAGCTTTCAGTCGGGTTTTATTTATTATTCAAATTTTTTGTTAAGCAATATATCGTTAATGGCTTCGCCCTTGAACTGACAACTTTTTTGAAAAAAAGTTGGACAAAAAACTTTAACAGAGTCAATCTTTACAAATTTGATTATGGCATTAAAAACACTGCGTCTGCATATGATTAAACGAACTAACAAGGAAAGGAAGTCAGGACGTGCCAAACAAATTATACATTAATAAAAAAACCGATTCCATTGTCTTTTTAACCGTTACATTGTTTTTTTTGTCAATATGCGTCGGAGTACTCGCAATGCCAAAAGTATCGTTTGACGGAGCTAAAAGCGGACTAAACTATGCTTTCGGAATATTAATTCCCTCTTTGTTTCCCTTTATTTTTCTGTCAAATTTTGCCGTGGAATATGGAATATCACACAAGTTGGGAACAATCTTTGCAAGGTTCACAGAAAAAGTCCTTTATCTGCCAAGCGAAGCCGGCGTAACAGTTCTTTTAAGCTTTATAGGCGGTTTTCCCGTAGGTGCTGTCGGTATCAACGCCCTGTATAAACAAGGGAAAATTTCCGAAAGACAGGCTCAGCGTATGCTGTGCTTTTGCGTTAACTCAGGTCCTGCCTTTTTGATTAGCGTTGTGGGAACGGAACTTTATGACAGCGAATTAGTCGGAATTACTCTATTTTTCGCTCAAGTTTTGTCAAGTCTGCTTATAGGAATTATACTTGGTATTCAAGCTCACAGTAAAGAACCGCTTCAGCGTTCTGTTTCCTCTGCAAGTTCAAAAAAAGAATTTGCCCCGTCTTTTATTCTGTCAGCAAAAAATGCCTGTCGTTCAACTGTTGATTTGTGCGCGTTGGTAATCCTTTTTTCCTCATTCATGTATATTTTTCTCCACGCGCTTAAAATTAATGATTACTCTGCCGCCGGAATGATAATAAGAAGTATTCTTGAAGTAACAGACGGCTGCAGCTGCCTTTCCAACAGTCATGTGCCGCTGTATTATACGGCTCTTGCCATTGGCTGGAGCGGAATATGCGTTCATTTTCAAATTTTCGCAGCGGTTGATAATTTAATAATTAAAAAAATTCCATTCTATATTTCAAGATTTGCTAACGGTATTCTATCGGCAGTCGTTACATTTATCGCAATGGTGTTCATTCCTGCCGATATCAGCGTATTTTCAAATTTTTCTAAAAGTCAATATACTTTCTCTTCAAGCACATTAAAAGGAAGCGCAGCTCTTTTTATCTCAAGTATTCTATTTTTAATTTTTGTGAATACATATGTAAAGAGCTGTATAAACTCAGCTGAACAAACAGCTGATAAAACTCTTTAAGGAGGTTTCGCTATATGTGTGGAATCGCAGGTTGGTTCTCTGAAAGCAAGCCGCTCTACGAAAATTTGGACATTATAGAGAGTATGAGCGGCACTCTATGCCGAAGAGGTCCCGACGAACACGGTATTTTTATGGACAACACAATTTGTCTTATCCACCGCAGACTTACCGTTATTGACCCCGACAACGGAAAACAGCCAATGACTGCTCAGTTAGGCGAAAGAGATGTAACGCTTGTATATAATGGCGAACTGTACAATACGGAAGAACTTCGCAAAGAATTAATTGACGCCGGATTTACTTTTCAAGGTCATTCCGATACGGAAGTTCTTTTAAACGCTTATCTTCATTGGGGAGAAAATTGTGTAAATAAGCTTAACGGAATTTTTGCCTTTGCTGTTTATGACAACGAATCCAAAAAACTCTTTATGGCAAGAGATGCCATTGGAGTAAAACCATTTTTTTACTATCAATACAACGACGGTTTTCTTTTCTGTTCGGAAATAAAAACACTGCTTGCAAATCCTATTGTTAAACCGCAAATTGACGAAACAGGATTAATGGAAATATTTTTCTTGGGTCCCGGAAGAACTAACGGCTCGGGAATTTTTAAGGGCATAGGCGAACTTCTTCCCGGAGAATGTGCCGTATACAATAACGGTACTCTTAAAAAAAGGCGATATTTTAAACTAACTGCCGAAGAACATTCGCACAATAAGCAGCAGACTATCGAATATACTCGTTTCTTGTTGACAGACGCTGTTGAACGTCAATTAGTAAGCGATGTTCCGCTTTGCACATTTCTTTCGGGCGGTCTTGACAGCAGCATTATTTCAAATATTGCGGCAAATTATTTTAAAAATAAAGGAAAAATACTTGACACCTATTCTGTAAATTATGTCGATAATCAAAAATATTTTCAAAAGAGTTTATTCCAGCCTAATTCCGACGAAGAATTTATTGATATTATGACAGAGCATGTCGGCTCAAATCATCATCAGGTCATTCTTGAAAACACTAATCTTTACAATGCGTTGTTTGATTCTGTAGATGCCCGTGATCTACCCGGTATGGTAGACGTTGATTCTTCTCTGCTCCTGTTTTGCAGAGAAGTAAAAAAAGATTTTACCGTAGCATTATCGGGAGAATGTGCAGATGAGCTTTTCGGCGGTTATCCATGGTATCACAATAAAGCGATTTTGTTTGAAGAATGTTTTCCGTGGTCAAGGTCACAGGATATAAGACGAAGTATTCTAAAAGACGGAATTTTGCCGCACGGAGAAGAATATGTTCACGAACGCTATTTGAATACGGTTCGTCAAACAGATTCGCTTCCAACCGATACCCCGTTTCAAAAAAGAATGAGAGAAATGTTTACGCTGAATTTTAATTGGTTCATGCAAACTCTTCTCGACAGAAAAGACAGATGTTCCATGTATAACGGTCTGGAAGTAAGAGTTCCGTTCTGCGACCATAGAATAGTAAGCTACGCTTATAATATGCCTTGGGAATTAAAAGCATTGAATAACCGTGAAAAGGGAATTGTTCGAGAGGCTTTTTCAGACTTACTCCCCGAATCAATCGTTTGGAGAAAAAAAAGCCCCTATCCGAAAACTCACAATCCGCTGTATTTCAAACTGGCATGTGACGGAGCCATAAAAGTCATTAATGACAAAAATTCTCCGCTGAATTATTTTCTTAATCAAGAGGGAGTTTGGGATATTATTCGCAATCCCGAAGGAATTTCTTCTCCATGGTATGGTCAGCTTATGAAAGCTCCTCAAATTTTAGCATATATCGCTCAAATTGATTATTGGATGAAAAAATATAAAGTCCAAATTATATAAAAAAATGCCGTATATAACATTTTTGCTATATACGGCAAATATTATTATATTTATGCTATTTTTTTACCGACATTTGAAACAACCGAAAGACCAACGGAATAACGAAGAATTTCTAATGCGTCAAAACTGCTTATATCTCCATCTCCATCAACATCGACAATCTCAAAATTCTCATTGGAAACAGTTTCTAAACCAACGGAAGCACGTAAAACTAATAAACTGTCATCAGATGATATTGTACCATCTCCGCTAAAATCACCGATAATTTTGTAATGGGGATTTAGACTTGCAAGATATGCGTCATAATCAAATGATTTTGACGAAATCGGATAGTCCTTTTTAAATTCAACTGTTTTAAATTCATCATCAGGAGCATGATCCGGGAAATCAGCCTCACTCTTTAAAAAGTAAGCAAGAGTGCGTGCAGTATCATCAAAAGTGGTGTCAAGCAAATAATATTTGTCTTTTATTTTTACTATGTTCCAAGCATGAGAACCGCCGTTTGCAACGCCTGAAATAATCCTTACATCTATATTGCATTCCAAGGCAAGCCGATAAAATGCCAATGCGTAACCCTGACAAACAGCTTTTCCTTTGCAAAGAGCAGCATATGCGGAATGAGGCAGAGGGTCTGACGTATTCCCATACGTTTCAACTATCTTTGCCGCATCATAATCGTAGGTTACATTGTCACAAATATAATCGTGTATTGCCTTTATTTTTTCGCAGTCTTCTTTTCCGTCCAAATTTAAAGACTTAATAATTGAAGAAACCTTTTTATCCAGCTCACTCTCCAATTTTGGAGTAGTAAAATAAACAACGTTATAATCAACCGAAAGCGTACGTTTTCCAAAAAAAGTGTACACAGACATATTTGACTCCCAGCTGTCCAACTGAAATCTAATGTAATCGCCTTCGTTTGATACTCCTGTGTGTTTCATTGCCTCATAGAACATATCACGGACAAAAGCTTTAATTTGATTTCCATCAGAACTATCTATTGTAGATTTTATATTAAAACTTTCGTCATGATTTATCAAATGATTTTTTATAAGATTAACATTAACATAATCAAGTGGAATAGACGCTCCGCTTGCCAAAATATCGGCTTCATCTGACGACAAACTGTATTTTGACAACAAACCTTCGTCTGCTTCCGCAGCGTTGGCATTCAGCGAAAAACTAAAAACCGAACAAAATAATGTCAAAGCTAACAATACAGATAACAACCTTTTCATTAAAAACACTTCCTCTTTTTTATTCTATATTTATTATTCATTATAAATCAATTAAAATAAATAGTCAATATAAAAAAATTATTACAAGTATTTTCTGTGAATTTTAACCATTGAAATACATTTTGTTTGGTAAATTTTCCATAAACTCAAGGCGAAGCCCGTTAAAGTTTTTTGTCCAACTTTTTTTCAAAAAAGTTGGGGCGAAGCTCGTTAAAGTTTTTTGTCCAACTTTTTTTCAAAAAAGTTGGGGGCAAAGCCTTTAACAATAATATTACTCTAAGAAATAAAACTCCCTCGTTCAAGCGAACAAGGGAGATAATATTTAAGCAAAGAAATTAGTCATTGATAGCTGTAACAGCACCTGAACCAACTGTACGACCGCCCTCACGGATAGCGAAACGAAGACCTACTTCGATAGCGATAGGTGTGATAAGCTCTACGTTCATTTCAACGTTGTCACCGGGCATGCACATCTCTGTTCCTTCAGGAAGGCTGATAACACCTGTAACGTCTGTTGTTCTGAAATAGAACTGAGGACGATAGTTATTAAAGAACGGAGTATGACGACCGCCCTCGTCCTTGGTCAATACGTATACCTGACCGCTGAACTTTGTGTGCGGATGAATTGTGCCGGGCTTAGCAAGAACCTGTCCACGCTCGATTTCTGATCTCTGAACGCCACGGAGAAGAACACCGATGTTGTCGCCTGCCTCTGCATAGTCAAGAATCTTTCTGAACATTTCGATACCGGTTACAACAACTTTACGCTTGTCTTCTGTCAAACCAACGATTTCAACTTCCTCGGAAGTCTTGAGCTGACCTCTTTCTACTCTACCTGTAGCAACTGTACCACGACCTGTGATTGTGAATACGTCCTCGACAGGCATCAAGAAAGGAAGATCTGCCTTACGCTCAGGAGTAGGAATGTAAGAGTCAACAGCTTCCATAAGCTCATGAATGCACTGATACTCAGGAGCGTTGGGGTCTTTTGAATCGGAATCAAGAGCCAAGAAAGCAGAACCCTTAATGATAGGTGTATCATCGCCCGGGAACTCGTACTCGTCAAGAAGCTCTCTGATTTCCATCTCTACAAGCTCGAGAAGCTCTTCATCGTCTACTTGGTCAGTCTTGTTCATGAATACTACGATGTAAGGAACGCCAACCTGACGGGAAAGAAGGATATGCTCTCTTGTCTGAGGCATAGGACCGTCAGCAGCAGAAACTACGAGGATAGCACCGTCCATCTGAGCAGCACCGGTAATCATGTTCTTAACATAGTCTGCGTGACCCGGGCAGTCAACGTGTGCATAGTGACGGTTAGGTGTTTCGTACTCAACGTGAGCTGTGTTAATTGTAATACCACGCTCTCTCTCCTCAGGAGCCTTATCGATGTTAGCGTAGTCTACGAAGTCAGCAGAACCCTCAAGGCCGAGAACCTTAGTAATTGCAGCTGTCAAAGTTGTCTTGCCGTGGTCAACGTGGCCGATAGTACCAATGTTAACGTGCGGCTTATTTCTTTCAAATTTTTCCTTTGCCATTGGAAAATCACTCCTTTTTATTTATTAAGTATATAATAGCAATTTTTCGGAAAAATTGCAACACTTTTTATAAATTTTTATAAAAAAATTATTCAGCTTTCTTACGGCTTGTCATAATTGCTTCGCCGATGTTCTTTGGAACTTCCTCATAAGTATCGGGTTCCATAACGTACTGACCGCGACCCTGTGTCTTAGAGCGTAAGTCGGTAGCATATCCAAACATCTCTGAAAGCGGAACGTTTGACACAATTCTTGAAGTGCCGTTTTCTGTTTCCATGCTTCTAATCATGCCGCGGCGAGAGTTCAAGTCACCGATTACATCGCCCATGTACTCTTCCGGCACGATAACAGTTACTTTCATCAAAGGCTCCATAAGAATAGGCTGAGCCTTTCTCATAGCCTCTTTGAAAGCCATAGAGCCGGCAATCTTAAACGCCATTTCCGAAGAGTCAACTTCATGATAAGAACCGTCATAAAGCGTAACTTTTACATCTACTACGTTATAGTTGGCAAGAACACCGTTGAGCATTGCTCCCTGAATACCTGTATCAACAGCAGGAATATACTCTTTCGGAATTGCTCCGCCGACAACAGAGTTAACAAACTCGTAGCCTTTGCCCGGGTTAGGTTCAATTCTAATCTTAACATGACCGTACTGACCTTTACCGCCGGACTGTCTTGCATACTTCTGGTCAACATCTGATTTGCCCTTAATTGTTTCTTTGTAAGCAACCTGCGGCTTACCTACCGTAGCCTCTACCTTAAACTCCCTGAGAAGTCTGTCTACAATAATCTCAAGATGAAGCTCGCCCATACCGGCAATAATTGTTTGTCCGGTTTCTTCGTCTGTGTACGCCTTGAAAGTCGGGTCTTCTTCGGCAAGCTTTGCTAAAGCTATGCCCATTTTCTCCTGACCTGCCTTAGTCTTAGGCTCGATAGCTACACGGATAACCGGCTCCGGGAACTCCATAGACTCAAGGATAACAGGATTCTTTTCATCACAAAGTGTATCGCCTGTTGTAGTGTTCTTCAAACCGATAGCGGCAGCAATATCGCCTGCGTAGCAAGTTTGAATATCTTTTCTGTCGTTAGCGTGCATCTGAACGATACGTCCGATACGCTCGTTGTTGTCTTTTGTCGAATTGTATACTGTTGTGCCTGCATTAATGCTGCCCGAATATACTCTGAAGAAGCAGAGCTTGCCAACATACGGGTCTGTTGCAATCTTAAACGCAAGCGCTGAGAAAGGCTCGCTGTCGGAAGCGTGTCTTTCCATTGGCTCGTCTGTGTCGGGATTTACACCCTTGATAGCCGGAATATCAGTCGGAGCAGGCATATAATCAATTACTGCGTCCAACAATTTCTGAACGCCCTTGTTGCGGTATGATGTGCCGCAAGTAACGGGAACCATTGTGTTAGCGATTGTACACTTACGAATAACGGCTTTAATCTCGTCTTCTGTAAGCTCCTCGCCGCCGAAATATTTTTCCATTAATTCGTCGTCCTGCTCTGCCACTGCTTCGATAAGCTCTTCGTGGTACTTCTGAGCAAGCTCAAGCATATCTTCCGGAATTTCTTCCTCTCTCATATCCTGACCGAGGTCATCATAATAAACCTCTGCTTTCATGGTAACCAAATCAATGATACCTCTGAAAGTATCTTCGGAACCGATAGGAAGCTGAATCGGAACTGCATTGCATTTTAAACGATCCTTCATCATCTGTACAACTCTGTAAAAGTCTGCGCCCATGATATCCATTTTGTTAACGTATACCATACGCGGAACTTTATAGTTGTCAGCCTGACGCCATACAGTCTCAGACTGCGGCTCTACACCGCCCTTTGCACACAATACTGTTACAGAACCGTCAAGAACTCTTAAAGAACGCTCAACTTCTACCGTAAAGTCTACGTGACCGGGCGTATCAATAATATTGATACGGTGCTTATCATACTGATGCGCCGAACCACTCCAATAACAAGTTGTCGCAGCAGAGGTAATTGTAATGCCTCTTTCCTGCTCCTGAACCATCCAGTCCATGGTTGACGCGCCGTCATGTGTTTCACCAAGCTTATGGTTGATACCTGTATAGAATAGGATACGCTCTGTTGTCGTCGTTTTACCGGCATCAATGTGAGCCATGATACCAATATTACGAGTTTTTTCAAGTGAAACTTCTCTTGGCATAGTATCCTCCTATTTTGTTTTTTATTACCATCTGTAATGTGCGAAAGCCTTGTTTGCTTCTGCCATTTTGTGCGTATCGTCACGCTTCTTTGCTGCGCCGCCTGCGCCGTTGACAGCATCAAGAATTTCTCCTGCAAGTCTTTCTTTCATTGTCTTCTCGGAACGGAGTCTTGAATACTTCGAAATCCAACGAAGACCCAATGTCTGACGTCTGTCGGGTCTGACTTCCATCGGCACCTGATAGTTTGCGCCGCCGACACGGCGAGTCTTTGTTTCCAAAACAGGCATTACGTTCTCCATAGCCTCTTCAAAAACTTCCAACGGCTCTCTGCCTGTCTTCTGCTGAACAATTTCAAATGCGCCGTAAACGATTTTCTGCGCTACACCCTTCTTACCGTCATACATAATGTTGTTGATAAGACGTGTAACGAGCTTTGAATTGTAGATAGGATCCGCTAAAACATCTCTCTTAGCGATAGAACCTCTTCTTGGCATCTTTACTTCCCTCCTTCATAATTTAGAATGATATCATAGGTACTCGAAAGTGACAAACTCCCGTGACCAATACAGAGGCGAATATATATAACGCTCCGTATTGAGCTACTAAATATCTTACTTTAAATTAAGAATTTGTTTGTCTTATCCTTTACTTACCTGCCTTTGGACGCTTTGCTCCGTATTTGGAACGAGCCTGCATACGCTTTGCTACACCCTGCGCGTCAAGCGTACCTCTGATGATGTGATAACGCACACCCGGAAGGTCCTTAACACGACCGCCGCGAATCAAAACAACGCTATGCTCCTGAAGGTTATGACCTACGCCCGGAATGTAAGACGATACTTCAATTCCGTTTGAAAGTCTTACTCTGGCAATCTTTCTGAGAGCCGAGTTAGGCTTCTTCGGAGTAGCAGTCTTTACAGCAGTGCAAACGCCTCTCTTTTGAGGTGAACTCTGGTCAATAGCTCTGCGCTTTTTTGAGTTCCAGCCCTTTAAAAGTGCGGGGGCTTTTGCCTTCTTCTCGGATACTTCTCTGCCCTTGCGTACAAGTTGGTTAAAGGTTGGCATTTTTCGCATTTCTCCTTTCTTCTAAGATTAAAGATTTTGGGAGCAAAAAGTATACAATTTGCTCCACTTCCACCTATTTTACAGCAATAAAAACAAAATGTCAATAAAAATTTAATTTTTAATTATACTTTTTTAAAATTCTCCAATTTAATTAATTTTTTATTATTCACTGAATATTTTTAGTTTATTTTACCAAAGCATACGCAAACGATATTAAAAAAAGTATTTCCATTTTTCTTATGTATTATGCGAAAGATAACCGCCCGAAACTAAATCTTGCCGATGATTTTCTATAACAAGCTCAATTCTTTCTTTCTCGATTTCGTAACGCTCGGAAAGTTCTTCTGTCCTGCTCTGCAAATAATCAAGCAAAATATGGTCGCTTATCGGAGAAATCCCGTCCCAAAGGTGAGCGTATTCCTCTTTTGCGTGTTCGTCTTTCGGGTCAATCGCCTTTGCGTTACGCAAAATTTTTTCCGTATACAAATCAATATAACGCAGAGCGTCGCTGCCGAATGCCCATTCAAATTCCTGAACTATTGCAGTATGGTCATCAACGCTTTTTATTTCGTAATTTTCACAAAGCGGATACGGACGGTTATACCCCACTGCAGCCAATGCGTCTGTGATAGTTTGTCTTACTCCGCCGTTCTCTATAATAAAGCCAACTCCGTAGGTTCTCAGTTCTTCGTTCACCTGAGCTATATGTTCCACAAGAAAAAACCTTATTCCTTTTTTCTTTAATTTATTATAAAGCGTTCCAAGTTCCGCCGCCGCTGTCGAATCAATGCTGTTAATTCCGCTTGCGTCTACTATCAGATATTTAGTATCTTCCTGCAAAGCATTTTCCGTTTCTTCAATAAATCTGCCTACGTTCGCAAAAAACAAATTTCCCTTAAATCTGTAAATAACAACGTTTTTTATCGGTTGGGCTTTTGCATAAGTTTCCAAATTGTAAAAATGATTTCTTCCCGGAATTACGCCCAATAAAGAAGTCGGCGGATAGCTTGCTCGTATAATCACATTTATAAATGACAGCAAAACTCCTATTACAACTCCGTAAATTGTTCCGAATACAAGAACTCCCCCAAAAGCTGCCAAAAATATAAAGTATTCTTTGCGGCTGCTTTTTCTCAGCTTTGCCGCAAGCGAAAATTCCGTTCCGCTCCACAACGCACACACTACTATAGACGTAAGTGCAGGCACAGGCAAGTATTTTATAAATCCTGTTCCAAACAAAAGTATTAATGTCATTACGGCAGATGCCGTTATAGACGTAAGCTGACTTTTTCCGCCGAACTGGTCGTTCATCGATATGCAAGCAGCTCGCTCTCGTCGTCAATTTTATAATCATTTTTAGATGCAAAATTATGTTCCGCCAAAAGCGTTTCCGCCGCAATTACAACGGCAATACTAAACGCTGACAGAATGCCCGTATAGCAATTTTCAAGACTAAAATCAGGCAGACAGAATTTTCCCAAACCTCGCTGTACCTCGGGCAATGTATTTATATTGAATTTTCCGCAAAAATTCGTGAAATACTGCGTTAATGCCGCTATAATCATAACTGCTGCCGACGCCGGTATTTTTGGAAAAACTTTTCGGCACGTCTGAATAATTGTTATACATAAAACGGCAATCATCATTGAAGCAAGATTAAAACTCGTTTTAAATTCGCCTGCAATGTGCAGAATTAATTCTTTAAGCTCGCCCGTACCCGCTTGCCCTCCGAAAAGCTTCGGCATTTGCATTAAAATAATAGTAGAACATATCCCGGTTATAAAACCGCCCATAACAGGCTCCGAAACAAATCGGGTAAGATTTCCGAAATCCATTAAGTAAAATATCATAAGCCATATTCCCGTAAAAAATGCAACAACGGGAACTTGAATCAAGGCTTCTTCCGAACCGCCCGCAATTCCTATACTCGCCAAAGTCCCCCCTACCAAAGCGGCAGGAGCTGCGTCTACTCCGAAAATGTACTGCGGCGACGAGGCAAATATCGCAAACAACAACACCGGAAGCACCGAACCATACAAGCCGTACTGCGGCGGCAATCCTGCGATTTGCGAGTATCCCATTGCAATCGGTATTGACACCAACGCAATTATTACGCCGCTTATTATATCATTTTTGATTGTTTCTTTCTTTAGTGTTCTAAGTCCTTTCAACATAAAAAGCATCAACCTTTTGTTGCGTATATTTGATTGCTAATACAAAAAAATTCACCGTCAGACACATACAAACGCATCTGCGATGATTCCTACAAAAAATATTAATACTATTAACAACAATAAAAGCTGGCGCGCCAAAAGGGACTCGAACCCCTGACCTACTGCTTAGAAGGCAGTTGCTCTATCCAGCTGAGCTATTGGCGCACACTGTGTCACTTGCGTGATGGAGCAGATGATGGGAATCGAACCCACACGATCAGCTTGGAAGGCTGAAGTTCTACCACTAAACTACATCTGCATTTACTTGCGTTTCTCTCGCGACAGTTGTTATTATAGCACACATTAAAAGCTTTGTCAACATCTAAAAATAAAAAAATTAAAATTTTTTTAGTACATTTAACTTTCACACCAAATTACTCAATAAATGAGGGAGCGTTTTTTCGCTCCCTCTCAAATCAAATATTTAAATATTAAACTTCGGGCGTATCGTCAATTTCAAGGCAATAATGACTGCCTGCGATAAACTCTCTGCCGTTTATGCTTATTTTGCCGAATTTTGTTGCCTCTGTCTGTACTTTCTTGAACAAATGACGGCTTATCAGCGGTTTTGTGTACGACGAAGCGTTTACAAGCACCGTTTGATTAGCTCTGTTTCCGTAAAAGCACTTTGTAACGTCTATCGGCTCAAGATTATTATGCTCACTCGTAGCAAGAAATGACATCGACGTACTTCCCGAAGGAGCTGTCGTATCGTCCGAAAGCGGATTGACACATATTATTCCGTTAACTGTTCTGCCGTCGCTTGTTTCAAACGTTGTAAAAAAATTCGTTAAACAGCCATCGGGCAAACTCGACACATTTTCCATCACTGACGGAAAACAAGTGAAAACTGCTCCGTATCGAGTTCTTGCCATACTGTAAGAAACCGTTTCGCTGCTTATTCTGCGGTCTATATTTGCCCAGTTGGTATATTCTGTCTGACCGTTTCCACAGTGTATTGATACTCTAAAGCCTAATGACGAATCGGGAACTACCTGCAAATAAACTTTTCTTCCGCTGTCCAAATAAATTTTCAGAAACAAATCGTTTGAAATAACATTTTCCTGCCCGTCCTGCGGCACTGCCTGCTCAATGCTGACACCGTTAAATCCATTGAAAAGAGTTTTTAAATCTTCCGTCACTTCGTTATATGCCGCTGACGTAATAATATTCTGTCTTCTGACAACGCTGTTTTCTACCATAGTCAATATCTCTCCTTATTAATAATTAAATTTTATTCTACGTCTGTCATTAATCCCGAAACCGCTTCGACACAAAATCCATTTGCCGTTTCTTCACAAAAACCGTTTGCCGTATCGACAATTCCGCCCACTGCGTAATTTAACGCTGCTCCCGACACAAAACCGACGTTTATCTGAGAAATCAAAGAAGCATAATCCGCTGTAGGAGTACCATACGGCACTTCTATTCTATGCCCGATAATTGCCGCTCTTATATTGTCAAAATCGTCAATAGCCTGCCTGACTGTTTCTAACGCTGTTCTTGCGGTCATAAAAAACACCTCCTATTGCTCCCCTTGAAAACCAAAAAAGTTGCATACATATATACATATACAACTAAAAAACAACTAAAAAACTGCCGGCTTAAAAAGCCGACAGCTCGTTTATTAATAATATTTATTCCGGCTGATAAGTCATATAGCCGTCTAATGCGTCTGTTACAAGTTCTTCATAAATAAAAATCGCAAGCTCTTTTCGTTCCTGAGCCCAATCGGCAACATCAAGCGTTGACATCTCATAATGCCATGCGGCAAGATAATTTCCGTCCGACGGCAAACGATATTCAATCATGTCATAAGACAAATACGTTAACGAATTAGCAACTAATGTTGTTATTTCAGTCTTTTTCAAATTAGTAGTAATCAAAGGTCCTATCTGATTAACTATGCTGATAATTTGAGGAAGCGACGCCGAACGCATATCATTCGCAAGAGTTCGCAAAAGCTTTCTCTGACGGTCTGTTCTGTCAAAGTCACTTCCTGCAAATCCCTCTTCTTCATCTCCTCGGTTACGTGCGTACCACAAAGCCTGTCTGCCGTTCAAATGAACTATTCCTGCTTTGTCGGTAAGCTCATGTCTTGTTTTGACTTGTTTGTTTTTCCAGCACTGCCAGTTTATATAGTCAATTTCTTCGTCTGTAAGCTGTATGTCAATACCGCCTAATATATCAATTATGGATTTAAAGCTTTTAAAATCAACAATAGCGTATCGGTCTATACCTACTCCGAAATTTTGCTCAATAGTTGAAATGGCAAGTTTGGGTCCTCCGTATGCGTAAGCATGATTCAGCTTTGAGTATCCGTAATCAGGAATATACACCCACATATCACGCATAAATGAAGTAAGCTTTAATTTTTTGTGCCTGTTATCAATGGACATCATAATCATAGTGTCGCTTCGCTGACTTGTACCGTCGTCCTTATCCGCTCCAAACAGCATTACATTCAATACCATTGGGTCATTAAGCAAAGAACCTTCCGACAAATCCATATTGACATATCCGTCTTTTATGTCTATGTCATAGTCTTTTCGTTTCTTTTTATGACCGGTTAAAAAGTTTTCCGACTCGTCAAAATCGCCTGTTTCGCTGAAAGTAAGAGATTCAAGCGTCTTGTAGTAATAGACAAATCCCGTTCCCGATATCGCCATAATTACCGCAAGAATAATCAGAAAAGTATTTCTTGCAATCATCTTAGCTTTTTTTCTTGCTCTCTGCTTTTGCTTCTTTTTGTCCCCGACAGTTCTTGACGGCGTAGGATTGTAACCGTCATTCGTATTTTTTTTAGAATTATCCGCCATGTTTATAATTCCTTTCAGCTAAAAAGCCACCGTCTTTTATTAGAACCCACATTGTACTATTATAAAACCCCAAAGAAAATTTATAATTACTTTAAAGAATTATAACAAGCAAATTCTGCCATTAAGCAACATTATTATTTGTAAACATTGTACAATTTACAATTTTTGTTCGTAAACTGTCAACCCGTAAGACGGAGCAAACTCTGCCATAAACATATCAGCCTCGGGAAGACGAAGCTCTTTAATCGCTTTTTCGGTAGAATCACGGGCAGTCAAAAATTCATCGTTGCCCATGCGTATTTCATCAACGCATTTTATATATGCTGCAATTTTATCAGCCGCTTTCAGCAGTTTTGTTTCGTACTCTGTATTGCCGACTTCATTTAGCAAAGGTTCGTATACTCCTTTCATGTCCTCGGGCAAAAGTTCCGTAAGCTCATACGCGGCAATTTGTTCAATTTCCTTATAAGAACGCCGAATCTCTTCATTATAATATTTTATCGGCGTTGGCATATCGCCTGTAATTATTTCTGTGCAGTCATGAAAAAGTCCCATGACTGCAATATGGTCTGCGTCAAGCGTCTTGTTAAGCCGAACATTGCCAAGCGTTGCAAGACAATGTGCAATCATTGCCACTTCTAAACTATGCTCGCTTAAATTTTCCGTTCTTTTATTATTCATTAAACCCCACCTGTTTATATATTTCATTCTTGATATCATAGCAAAAAAACTGCTCATTTTTTACCGCCTTTCAATTTGTATAATTGGAGAAATTTATTTTTCAAGCTCGTTGCAAATACGACAAATTTGTGCTATAATTAAAATTAGGAAACAGAAGTTAGAATTTTAAAAAATTAAAATTTTTTTATAATATTTATTTGTGTTTGACTGGAGGAATATATATGCAAATTAATGTAATTGGAGGCACTATCTCCGAAGAAGAAAAGGAAAATTACGTCAAGTACATAACAGGCAAATACCCGAATAAACAGCTGACAGGTCTTGACATTACGCTTGACGGAGATTATGTTAACTTAAAGTATTACTATGAGCCGAAAAATTTCGAAAGAATCAGACGCATTACCGGCTATCTCGTAGGTACTTTGGACAACTGGAACGACGGCAAGCGCGCCGAAGAACACGACAGAGTAAAGCACGATGTTTCCGTAATGGAAAAAATTTAAATTTTTAAATTTTTAAATATTTATTTTTTACCGGCTGTTAATTTTTTAAATTGACAGCCGGACTTTTTCTCAATTTTTGTTCTCAATCAAACATACTGCGTGCGCCGCAATGCCCTCCTCACGTCCGGTAAAGCCCAAATGTTCTTCCGTGGTTGCTTTCACACTTACGCAATTAATCTCTAAACCGCAAGCTTTAGAGATTATAGCTCTCATTTGCTCGATATAAGGCTTGAGCTTTGGCTTTTGTGCGATAACCGTTGAATCAATGCTGCAAATATAATATCCGTTTTCAGAAATAACTCTGCATACTTCTTTCAATAATAAAATGCTGTCTGCTCCCTCGTAATTCGGGTCATTATCCGGAAACAGTTTTCCTATATCTCCCAATGCCGCCGCTCCCAAAAGAGAATCCATAATCGCATGAACAAGCACATCTGCGTCCGAATGTCCCAACAAGCCCATTGTATGCGGAATCTCTACTCCTCCAATTATAAGCTTTCTGCCGCTTACCAGTTTGTGAACGTCATAACCATGACCAACTCTCATTTCAAAATCACCTCATTTTTAAAAAAGCTTCCGCAACTGCAATATCTTCCGCGGTTGTTATTTTTATGTTAGTGTAATCGCCTATTGTAATATGAACTTTACCGCCTGTTAATTCTACAAGCTGGCAATCGTCTGTAAAATCTAAATTTTCACTTCCGGCCTTTTCATATGCCCGAGTATAATTATTTTTTTCAAAGACTTGCGGCGTTTGAATTAAGTAAAGTTTATCCCTTGGAGGCGTGCTTTGAACAGTTAAGTTTTCGGCTATTTTCACAGTGTCTTTTACAGGCACGGCAAGCGTAGCCGCTCCAAACTCCACGGCGTCCGAAACAACCGCCTTAATATGCTCTGTTTTTATTAAAGGTCTTGCTCCGTCATGCACTGCGATGTAATCCGCATCATCTGACAATAACAAAACTCCGTTTCGCACAGACTGCTGTCTTGTGCTGCCGCCTACGGTAAATTTAAGCGGTGTCGAATAATTACAAAAATTATTATTAATAAAAAGCTGTTCAAAGCTTTCTTTATCTGCCTGCGGACATACGACAATTATTTCGTCAACAATATCCGATTGGGCAAATGCGGAAACGGTATGTTCCAGCACTGTTTTTTTTCCGATTTTTAGTAATTGCTTGCTTACTGCCGACTTCATTCTTGTAGAAGAACCTGCCGCAACAATTACTGCTGAAATGAATTTATTATTAAACATAATTAAAAATACCTCTCTTATCTAAATTTAGAAGTAAACAGAGCGACGATTATATCTACTCCCGCAACGCACAAATATACTAATAGTGCAAATCCTATCACAGACAAAAACTTAACGACTTTTCGTTTTAAGGGCGACATTTCTTTCCATTCGGGATTTTCGGGCAATAATAATTTGTCATAATATTCGGGAGATTCCATTGCTGAAACTCCGCACAAAGCGTCTATTGCTTTTTTCATAAAACCTATTGGAACAAAGCAAACATATCTTCCGTCAGAAACTCCCATAACAGGAGTAACTTTTGACAACGCTTGTTCGGAGTACGGAATATCAGCTTCGATTAAAGCCTGTTCTATTATGCCCTTATTAACTTCGTCAAATTCAATAAGCTTTACGGGCAAATCAAATTCGGGATTAACAATTAATTTTTTGCCGCAGTCACATTTTTCATTTTTAGAAAAATCCAATCTTTTACATTTTGAGCAATATTTCATTATAAAATCTCCATAAATTATATATATAAATATCATACTACAACCAAAACAGATTTGTCAAATATGTAATAAACACAATTTCAAAAACATATTAATTAAATATGAGCCTGCAAGAGTTTTGCAAAAATGCACTGTTAAGGGCTTCGCCCGCTTTTTGAAAAAATCGGGGCAAAAACTTTAACAGTGTTCTTTGCAAATTTTTGTTTAGAACGCCATGTCAACAACAAACCTGTTCAAAAACTAACCGTAAAAATTAAACTTATGGTCGGGTCAAAAATTATTGTAAAAAACAAACTTGCTCCGCGTATTAAAAAAGGTCGGGTCAAAAATTATTGTAAAAAACAAACTTGCTCCGCGTATTAAAAAAGGTCGGGTAAATAAGTATTGTAAAAAACAAACTCGCTCCACGTGTTAAATATTTGACAAATGGGGGAAGTAATGGTATTATATAGGGTATGAAAAGAAAAGAAAAATTTCGGAGGTCGAAAAATGCGTAAAATTTTAGCAGTTTGGGCTACTAAGCTCGCCATTTTAGGCTCAAAACTTCTCGGTAAAAACGGAAGTTCTATGCCCGGCTCCCTTGCTCTGAAAATTTGTCCCGATATATTGACAAGACTTTCAGGCGATATCAAAAAGGACATCATCGCCGTTTGGGGAACAAACGGCAAAACTACTACTAACAACATGATTTCCACTGTGCTTGAAGAACAAGGCTACAAAGTCGTTTGCAACAAGGTCGGCTCAAATATGCTCCCCGGCGTTGTTACCGCTTTTATTTCTTTCAGCTCGCTTACGGGCAAAGTAAAAGCTGACTATGCCTGTCTTGAAATGGACGAGGCTTATGCAAGAATTATTCTTCAATACCTGACGCCGACTAAAATTGTAATTACTAATCTCTTTCGTGACCAAATGGACAGATACGGTGAAATTGATACGACAATTTCTTATATTCAAATGGCTCTTGACAAAGCAAAAGACGCTGTTTTGATTCTTAACGGCGATGACCCTTTAACTGCCTCTTTGGGTCTGAAACATAAAAATACAAGATACTACGGAATTACGGAAAATCTCGGACTTAATCTTAACGAAACTCGTGAGGGCCGCTATTGCCGTGTCTGCGGAAACGAGTTAAAATATGATTTTTATCAATACGGACAACTCGGAAAGTATCATTGCAGCAAGTGCGGCTTCTCTCGCCCTATGCCCCAATATGACGGCAAAAATATTACTGCCGACGATTACGTAAGCTTTGATGTGTGCGATACTCATGTTGATTTGCCCTGCAAGGGTATTTATAATATTTACAATGCTCTCGCAGCTTTCTCTTTCTGCGATACCTGCGGAATAGAAAAACAAGATATTGCGAAAGGCTTGCAAAAGTACAAGGGTCAAGTCGGAAGAATGGAAGAGTTTACTATAAAAGGTAAGCTTGTTGTGTTTAATCTTGCGAAAAATCCGGCAAGCTTTAATCAAAGTATAGGAAATATTATTAACGAGAAAAGAACCAAAGATGTCATTATCGGAATTAATGACAACGACCCCGACGGAAACGATGTTTCATGGCTTTGGGACGTTGATTTCGAAAAACTCAACAATGACACCATAACAAGCTACACCACTTCGGGAATACGTTCGAAAGATATGGCTGTTCGCTTCAAATATGCCGGAATTGACACCGATAAAATGACGGTCGGCGGCGATATGCGTCAAGATATTCTCAACGCTGTCAACGGTTCGGGCGAACGTGTTTACATGGTTGTTAATTATACTCTGCTCTTCTCTACAAAGAAAATTCTGAGTGAATTGGAGGCTGAATCATGAAATTGAAAATTGCTCACCTTTACCCCGATTTGCTCAATTTGTACGGCGACATCGGCAATATTACCACTATCAGAAAACGCTGCGAATGGAGAGGCATTCAAACGCAAGTCGATTCAATCTACGGAAATGAAAAAATTAACTTCACTGATTACGACTTAGTTTTCCTCGGAGGCGGCTCGGACAGAGAACAGCTCCTTGTAAGAGATAAGCTCATCGCTATGAAAAAAGAAATTTCCGCTTACGTTGAGGACGGCGGAGTTCTTGCCGCTGTCTGCGGCGGTTATCAGCTGCTCGGAAGTTACTACAAACTTGAAAAAGAAACAATCCCCGGTCTTGAAATTCTTAACATACAAACGGAAGTCGGGGAAACTCGCCTTATAAGCAACGTCGTACTCGAAAGCGAAAAATTCGGCACTATCGTTGGATTTGAAAATCACGGCGGAAGAACTTATATTAACGACCATACTCCCCTTGGAAAGGTTATTTATGGCAATGGCAACAACGGCAAGGACGGATTTGAGGGTGTTCTCTACAAAAATGTTATCGCTACTTATCTGCACGGAGCTTTATTGCCGAAAAATCCCGTTTTGAGCGACTATATTATTAAGATGATGCTTGAGCAAAGAGGTTTGCCCTCAGACTTGAAACCGCTTGACGATACCATTGAAGAAAATGCTCATAAATATGTTGTAGACAGATTTGTCAATAAAAACTAAAAATAAAAACTGCCCTTTCGGGCAGTTTTTTTAGTTATTTTACGCTGATTGACAGCTTTTCATCGGTTTCGGTCAAATTAATTTCCGTAAAGCTACCCTCGCCACGCATAACAATTTCATTTGTAATTGCGTCTTCTACTTCCTTGCGGATAAAGTTTCTCAAATCTCTTGCTCCGCTCTTGCCGCCTATGGACTTCTTTGCTATGAAAACTACTGCTTTTTCATCGTAACTGAATTTCATGCCTTTTTCGCTTAGAGATGAAACATACTCGTCAAGCAAAAGTTTAGCAATGTCTTTAAAGTTATCTTCAGTCAAAGCGTTAAAGCTTATTATCTCGTCAACTCTTGCGATAAACTCCGGACGCAGGAAGTTAGACAAAGCTTTCATTGCCTTTTCTGTGCTTATTTCATTTTCGCTTCTGTTAAATCCAAGTATTCCCTCGTGGCTGTCGCTGCCTGCGTTGCTGGTCATTACAATGACAGTGTTCTCAAAATTAACTACTCTGCCGTGAGCGTCCGTAAGTCTGCCCTCGTCAAGAATTTGCAGCAAAATGTTAAGCACATCGGGGTGTGCCTTTTCGATTTCGTCAAACAGCAAAACAGAATAAGGACGTCGGCGAACTTTCTCCGTAACTTGTCCGGCTTCGTCATATCCGACATATCCCGGAGGCGAACCGATAATCTTTGACACCGAATGTTTCTCCATAAACTCCGACATATCCAAACGAATAAGAGTTTCCGGAGAATCAAACAATTCTACCGAAAGAACTTTTACAAGCTCGGTTTTTCCTACGCCCGTAGGACCTACGAAAATAAATGACGCAGGGTGACGGCGAGGGCTTATCTGAACTCGGCTTCTTCTTATGGCTGCCGAAAGTGCTTCCACCGCCTTGTCTTGTCCGACAATCTTCGCTTTGAGCTTTTCGTCTAAATCGGCAAGCTTTCGCAATTCATTCTCCTGAACTTTAGACGCCGGAATGCCTGTCCAAAGCTCAACCACATGAGCAATATCGTCTTCCGTGACATTTGTCTGCAAATCATCGCTGTTAATTTTCGAAAGCTTTTTCTCAATACGTGCCAAATCTGTTCTGAGGCTTGACAGCTTTGCAAAGTCTATATTTTCAGATGCGGTCATTCTGCTTTCCTCTGCCGAAAGCCGCTCTTTTTCTGCCTTTAACTTGTGATACTCCTCGGCAGTTTTATTTCTGAGAGATGCGCTTACACAAGCTTCGTCAAGCAAGTCTATTGCCTTATCCGGCAAAAATCTGTCCGTAATATATCTTTCAGAAACAACAACCGCACGTCTGACCATGCTGTCCGATACTGTAACATGATGATAATCTTCGTAATATTTTTTAACGCCCGTCAACACTTCCACAGTGTCATTTATAGACGGCTCGACAACCGTTACCGGCTGAAATCTGCGTTCCAATGCGGAATCCTTTTCAATGTACTTTCGATACTCGGCAAACGTAGTCGCTCCGATAACTTGTATTTCTCCTCTTGAAAGAGCAGGCTTTAAAATGTT
>CACWIU010000017.1 GCA_902761025.1 uncultured Ruminococcus sp.
ATCCGTGAAAGCTCATCGCTGGAAAACTTATCCGTTTTCATTCTCTGATTAAATGCCTGCGGAGATGTTCCGAGCTGCCTTGCAAGCTCCGATTCGCTCATATTCTTATAAGCAAGAGCGAGCTTTATCTTTTGAGTGTTTGTCATTGCATGCGAAATGATTCCTTGCTTGGTATGTGCCCGGCTTGCATTTTCCGCTTGAGTAATCCATTGACAATTATCCGGACTGTACGGCTTACTCGAATCAATTCTATCAATAGTCAAATGCTCTTCATATCCGTTATTTAGCGCCCATTCTATAAAAGATTGTAAACCTTGTTCGCCGAGCCACTCTGAACAAATAGTAATACCCTTGCCTCCATAATATTTGTAATTATTACAATGGGGATTATAGCATCGTTCTTTTATGCCGGTAAAGATTCGGTATAAACGAGTTTTGCTTATAGCGTTCATTCCATTACCCCTCTGAATTCTTGCAATCACGCTCTATTGTTTCTCCAATAGCTCGTTTAATAAATCCGTTCAAGCTTTCTCCTTGCTCTTCTGCATGTGTTCTTATCTTGTCTTTCTCGCCTTTTGATACACGCACCTTGATCTCGTCATAGACTTTTGCATTATACTTGTCCTTAACCTTGCTTGAAGTCTTTCCCATTACGCATTACTCCTCACCTCTGTACCCTCATAGTACAGTTCATCACAAGAAAGGTCTATATAATCGTTCCAGATGATACCATAGCCGCCGACATCGACCTTTACTTGCTCAAACAGCCCCGCTATATCGGTAAGCGCCTTGAATGCCTCCCACTTGGAAAACAGCGGCTTAACATCATACTGCTTTTTTGTGCCATCCTCAAAGCAGACAGACAAACAATAATCCGGCAGCGGCTCTACCGTTTTGACCTTGTGAAACATTATATACTCACCCCCTTTATCAAAATATATTGCTCGGCTCTCACCGCTTTATTCAAGCGGCGGGAGCTTTACGAAATTCTGTGTGTTCCAGATGTTCAGCAGTTCTTCTCTGTACTGCGTTATCCATTCACGAGCCATAGCAAGCGCCTTCGGCGGCAGATCGCCCTCCGACATCTTGAGCGATTGTATCTCAATAGCGCCCATATAGCTGCCGTAAAGAACGTGAACGTGCGGCGGATTGTGTTCCTTTTGCTGAAAGTACATCTTGATTATCATACCGTAAAATCGTGTTATCTCCGGCATTTTCATCACCCCTTTTCTACTATCTATTATAGCATATTTATCCTACTGTGTCCAGTATGAAAAGTGTATAAAATGTACCCAGTATGTTTGTGCAAAATACCACTTTACATAGTGGGTACAGTATGCTATAATAAATACAACAGATCAGGAAAGGGGCGTTCAAGATGTTCAATAAGTCTACGATATGCAAAACCGCAAACAAGCTCAGAAAGCAGGGCTATACACTCTCCCAGGCGTTCAGAATGGCGTGGAGACTCGCTAAAGGGACGGCGTCGGTAAAGGTCGCAGGCGTGAGCAAGGGCAGCAGACAGACGGCTATACAGCACCTTATCAGCTACTCTCCCGAGGATGTCCGGATAACCTTGATCCGTGAAAACAGAAACACTTTCGACAGCAACGCTATTGCCGTAATGGTATCGGTGAACGGGTCGCAGATCTACAAGATGGGTTATATCCCCGCCGCTGCCGCTGCTCTCTTAAGCGGAGTGATGGACAACATCACCACAGTTAAGGCGAGCTTGAAGGCTATCACGGGCGGCTGGTACGCTGATATGATGTGCGGCCTGCGCCTGAGCCTGTCGATCTGAGAGGAGGGGAAAGCCACAATATACAGAATAAGAAAGAGCCTTACACAACCGCCGACCAAAGCAACGTGTAAGACCCGACAACCGCCACAGGAGCGGATACATACATTTTAACGTATTCGCTCCGCAATGTCAAGTGACAGAAAGGAATTTTTAAAATGGACACAAAAACAATTTTAGAACTCGAAGAGGTTTTGCTTCGTTTTGAACAAATACGAGATTTATTACTTATGCTTTCAGATTGTTCTTTAGAAGGAGCAAATTCAATAGAGCAGTATAGCAACGGTATTAATTTAATCGCTATACTTTCAAGTGATAACACTAATCAATTACGTATGCTTTTTAATAAGGCATGTCATGAAGCAAAGAAAAGAGCATAACATATGGATAACACAAGCTACTACAGAGAGCCGCAGGACGAAAACGAGGAAGAAAACATTCAGATTGAATATTCTCCGAAGTTCTATGAAACCGCTAAGAAATTGAGCGACCACATTAACAGCCTGCCTATTGGACAGCCGGAGAACGACCGCTTAATTGAGCTTATCCTTAATCACGTCAAGACAGCAGCACAGGAAACATTCGACCAAGCCAGGAAACATTCGACCAAGCTTTCAGAATGGGCGTTGAGTTTCAGAAGTACATAGACAAGAACTAACAGGATGGCAGCCAAACAGTACATATAATTAGCAGAAATAAAGGTCAGAGCAGCGGAAATTTGTTTATATGCTCTGACTTTATTTTTTTATGTACCGCTGCTGATATGATGTTTGTTGATGTTTATTTGATGTTTAAAGTCACTGTAAATATCAGAAAAACACTAAAAGATACTAAAGACTAAACCTCTAAAAATCAAGGAAATAAGCCGTTTCTTAAAAGTTACCCAAAAACATTAAAACCTTGTATTAGCACTCATAACCCGAAGGTCGTAGGTTCAAATCCTGCCTCCGCAACCACGGCGGGTCGCCGCTGACAGCTAAAAACGGCTTGAACAGTAGGTTTGAGCCGTTTTTCTTTGCTGACAGCTAAAAACGGCTTGAACAGTAGGTTTGAGCCGTTTTTCTTTTTGGTGTGTGACAGTGAAATGTACGAGTTGGGGTTAGTTTGGGGTTAGTTTTTGTTGAAGTGGGGCTAAGTAGATTAAAGATGAGTGAAATATATAATCACTTTTGAAAATACTCTTGAAAAAATAAAAAAGAGTTATATAATTAAATCAAGATCCTAAAGGGTGTGACATTATGATTAGCAAGATTTTAGATATGCAACAACTAAAGGCATTGTGTGGTGTTATAGCTGAAACTAAAACAGGTCTTACTAAAAGCAAATTAGAAGATTTGTTACGACAAAGCAATATAAAAGTTCTATCAGATGGTAGCTCACAAAATCAATATGGATTTGCTCCCGGTTTAAATAAACGTGATTGGCTATATAATTGTCTTGCAAATGATATAAATCAGAATCATAACCTACATAATGTATATGTGCTTATTGAAAAGGCACTGAATCCTGTGGATTACACCAATGAGACAAAAAGAGAATTCTATAATAATTTACTTTGTGAAACAAATAAAGTTCTCTTGTTGGCAGGACTTCAAGTAACAAAATCAGGAAAGTTAGAGGAGGTAAATGCAGCTACTAATCTTGATGAGGTCGATAGAAGAGTGGATAGTCTACAACAAAAGCTTTATCAGAGATCAATACATTCAGAAGTTGTAAAGTATTGTAAAAAAGAATTGCTACAGAAAGACTATTTTGATATTGTTTTTGAATCTGCAAAAGGGCTTGCCCAAAGAGTAAGAGATATCACAGGATTGACAAATGACGGCGGTGAGTTGTTTCAAACAGCTTTTTCTTTAAAGGATCCTTGGATAATCTTTAATTCATTAACTACTGAAAGCGAGAAAAGTGAATATAAAGGTTTAAAAGAATTATTGGAAGCAATTTTTCATTTAGCAAGAAACCCTGCAGCACATACTCCTAAAATAAATTGGCGTGTTGATGAAAATAAAGCTCTTGATATTTTGACTCTTATTTCATTTGCACATAAGTATTTAGATGAATGTTATAAAATGCCAAGAAAACCGTAAAGCGGTTAGTTTATATGTAGATTTCCTAACGATATCGTGAGAAGTATTGATTATTTTTAAATTTTATGCTACAATTCTAATGAACCCTGCGAGAGTTTATCGAAGGAGGAAAAAGAATCAATGCCCGTTTCATACAACAAATTATGGAAATTACTTATAGATAAGGGAATAAACCGTACACAGCTAAAGGACAGATCGGGTGTCAGCTTCAATGTTATGGCGAGAATGGGAAAGAACGAAGCTGTTTCATTTGACAGCGTTGAAAAGATATGCATTGCTCTTGAATGCAATATCGGTGATATGATGGACGTCGTTTATTCGGAGGAGCCGCCGCGTAGATTTACAGCGATCGAACTGTTTGCCGGAGCGGGAGGTCTCGCCCTCGGCATCGAACGAGCCGGGTTTGATACGCTCGGTCTTATCGAGATAGATAAAGACGCTTCGGATACGCTGAGAAAAAACCGCCCCGAGTGGAGAGTTATAAACGACGATATCGCCAATATATCAAACCGGAATTTGCCGGAGTATTTCGGCTTAAAGCAGGGTGAGCTTGATCTGCTCTCCGGCGGTGCTCCGTGCCAGAGTTTTTCTTACGCCGGAAAAAGGCTCGGACTTGAAGACGCAAGAGGCACGCTTTTCTATCACTACGCAAAATTCCTTGAACAGCTGCAGTCCAAAATGTTCCTTTTTGAAAATGTCAAAGGACTTCTTACTCACGATAAGGGCAGGACATATAAGACTATAACCGATATCTTTGAAAGTACCGGCTACGCCATTCAAAAGAAAGTTCTTAATGCGTGGGATTACGGCGTAGCTCAGAAGCGTGAACGTTTGATAACTGTTGGTATCAGAAATGATCTCGCCGATAAGATTACCTTCAAATTTCCGAAGCCCCACGAATACAAGCCTGTTCTTCGTGACATACTGTTCGATTGCCCCAAAAGCGAGGGTACTCCTTATTCGGAATACAAGAGAAAGATATTTGAGCTTGTTCCTCCGGGAGGGTACTGGCGTGACATTCCCGATGATATCGCCAAGGAGTATATGAAAAGCTGTTGGAATATGGAAGGCGGCAGAACAGGGATACTTCGTCGTCTAAGTCTTGACGAGCCTTCGCTTACGGTTTTGACCTCGCCGAGCCAAAAGCAAACCGACCGCTGTCACCCTCTCGAAGCAAGACCGTTTACAATAAGAGAGAACGCACGCTGTCAGAGTTTTCCCGACGAATGGGAATTTTGCGGCAGCGTAGGCTCGCAGTATAAGCAGGTGGGAAATGCGGTTCCCGTAAACTTAGCTTTTGATATAGCCAAACAAATACATAAAGCATTGGAGGGACTGTGATATGTGGCCGCTTGAATTTATCAGCGAGGAAGATTTTACGGCTCACGTCAAGGCAACTATCGGCAAATACGGAGAAAAACTGGAATCGTTCGATTTGAAAAGATTTAACAAAAACATTATTGACCCAATAAAACTGATATTCGACAAGACGGTTTATCAAGTGTCATAGGAAGAAATCGTTGGAAACGAGATATTTCGTCAGAGAGATAAATCCAACAACAATGACATCGGGTATTTTCATCAGAGGATTTTCCAGTACATACACAAGTGCCGCGTTCCCGACAACGGAAAAGAGGGCGGCTGGGACGTTATTTTCAAAGACCCGAACGGCATTTCTCTGCCTGACGGCAGTGTGGTTCACACTGTTTATGTTGAAATGAAAAATAAGCACAACACTATGAACTCGGCGTCGGCAAGCAAGACTTTCATAAAAATGCAAAACCAACTTTTGACAGATGACGATTGTGCTTGTTTTCTGGTTGAAGCAATCGCACAGCGTTCCCAAAACGTAAAATGGGAAACGACAGTTGACAAGCGAAAAGTGGGTCATAAGCTGATACGCCGTGTGAGCCTTGATAAGTTTTACGCTCTTGTTACCGGACAGGACGATGCATTTTATCAGATGTGTATGGTGCTGCCCGACATTATTCAAAAAGCAGTCAGCGAACTTGATTCATCTATCGTACCGCACGATACGGCAATGGACGAGCTGCTTGACCTTGCAAAGCTTCGGAATATAGACGATGAAAACCTCGCCGTAGCAATGGCTGTTTATATGTTGGGCTTTGGCAGCTATGCCGGATTTTCAAATTAAATAGAATTTTCCCAAAAATGAAACTTTATTTTTGGGATTTTTAGAATTGTATAGTATAATCTGTTGTGAAATTTATAAATAAATTCAAGCTCCTGCAAATCGAATTTTTGCAGGAGCTTTTTTAGCCGTTTTATTTATTTGTGTTTGTCCGCCGGAACTAATATTGCCTTAATCGGGAAGTTGTCAACGGTTATTCTGTCTAAACTGCCGGCTTTAAAGCCTTTGGGTTCAACTCGCTTATCATCTTGTTGAAGTGCAATTTTGGCAAGCTCTTCTTTTATTTCCGTTTGGTCTGTCCACTTTCCGTCGCTGAATAAATAACTTTCGCCTTTGTTGATAACGCCTACTGCCTTAGATTCGCTTTCTTCGGACATTCCGTAAGGAATAACGTTTGTTGCGTAGGGAATAACATTTGTATAAGTTTTGTTTCCCTCGGCATTTGTATACGTCATTGTCACCACAACCGAGTATTTTTCGCCTTTTTTAAGAGAATACTCGTTTTTAAGGTCAATTTTATGATAGCCCGCAAACCAATGCGAATTGTCGCCCTCTTCCAAAAGAGTTCCCGAATCGGGCTTTCCGTCCTCTATGTCCTTATAAACCGCATAATGCACGTCAGTATTAAATTGTTTCGTTTTGTACGTAATCTGAGTTAGATACTCGTCTTCTTCCGCGTCAAATACGTTTGCCATTTTTGTTTCGGCTTCATAGTCCTTATAGGCACACCAACCGACAAAAAGAAAATCGTATTGGTCATAGTTTACTTCCGAATACTTGACGGAATCAGGCTTATCAAACTCAAAGCTAATCGGACTAAGAAAAGTGTGGTCATGATATGAAATATAAAAAGTTCCTTTATGGTCAATTCCTCCGCCCTCGCCCGAGCTGTCCTTTATTATAAATGCTCCGTCTGTCGGGGGAATGCTTTCGGGGTATGTGTTGCCGTCGCTGTCCGTTTTTCCGAAATTCTCTTTAGGGTAATTGTCATCGTAGCCTATAATAGTAATTACATGGTTTCTTTCGTCTGCCGGAGTATACGCAGCCCAGTTGTCATAGTTCATTCTTCCGAAAACAAGAGCTGTTACCGCAACCGCATGACCCCTTGCAATTTCTGATTTTATTGCGAGAACTCCGTCTTCGTTGTATACGTAATTCCCCTCGGAATCTTTCTCCGCAGGGCAGGGCAGAAGATTTCCGTTTCTTAAAACAGCTTTTATGGGTGCGTTGCGGTACTCGGCGTTAAGTGGGATTGACCAGTCGCCGTCTGCCGAATAGTCTTCAAAATCTTCGTTGTTAACTATGTTCTTGTCGGAATAAGCGTAGGGGTATTCTCCCTTTACTTCGGTTGTTTCGTCAACGGGTCCGAACCCTGCGGCAAATAAATTCATTCCCGAAAGCGACGCTCCGCCCATGAGAAATGCGGAATTTGGATTTTGACTGTCCGTTTCTTCGGCGTCGTATCCCTCGCCTACTTGCGAGGCACGAACTTTTCCCTTTTTAACGTCGTCTTGCGTTATTCCATGGTACACATACCAAGTAAGATATCGTTCGGAAAAATTTGCGTTGAAATTGTCTTTGTATAAGCCGTCCTCACGAACTTCGTCGGCAGAAATTCCAAGGTCATTTATATATAAGTACGAGCTTTCCGCAGCCGCCGAAATACCAAACGACCAGCAGTCGCCAAATGCCTGACGATTTATAGGAGTTACATAATTCTTACCGTTATAATTTCTTAAATCAACTTTTGACGGCAAGTTTTTAATGTCGATATCATCGGAATTTGAAGAACTGTCGCTTAAAGACGAAGTATTATCACTGCTTGAAGATGAAATATTGTCGCTTGAAAATTTATCATTGCTTGAAGAAGAAATATTGCCGTCATTGGAAGAACCGGCAACGCCGGACGAACAAGCAGCGGCAGAACAAATTATCAATGCAGAAATAATGACGGATAGGAATTTTTTCACAGAAAAGCCCTCTTTCAATTATTTTCGGCGATTAACCCAAGCTCTTTAAGCTGTATTGTATCCACGGGCGACGGAGCGTTTGTCATTGGTTCGCTTGCGTTTTGCACTTTCGGAAAGGCTACTACGTCACGCAAAGTATTTGCTTTTATCATCTGCATAACAAGTCTGTCAAGACCTATTCCCATTCCTCCATGAGGCGGAGCCCCGTATTTAAATGCGTCTGTCAAAAATCCGAACTTTTTGTACGCTTCTTCATCGCTCAAGCCAAGCATGCTGAACATTCTTTTTTGCAAGTCGGGATTTGTAATTCTGATAGAGCCTGACGAAAGCTCAATTCCATTAAGTACCATATCATAAGCTTTCGCATAGACTTTGCTTTTATCTCCCTCAAGATGTGCCATTGCTTCGTCCGTGGGGGAAGTGAACGGGTGGTGCATTGCAACCCATTCGCCGGACTCTTTGTCAAACTCAAAGAACGGAAACTCAACTACCCAGAGGAAATTAAATCCGTCTTTGATAAGATTAAGTTTTTTGGCGGCTTCAAGGCGAATTGCTCCAAGTATCGACATTACGTTAGTGTCGTTAGTATCCGCAATAATGAATACGACATCTCCTGTTTCAGCGTTGGCTTTTTGTATAATAGCCTGCATTTGCTCTTCGGTCATGAATTTTGAAAAAGATGACGCTATGCCGTTTTCCGTCATTCTAATCCATGCCATGCCTTTTGCCCCGATTCCCTTTGCGGTTTCGGTTAATTTGTCAATTTCTTTTCGGGAGTATGTTTTCAGACCGCCTTTTGCAGTTATGCCCCGAACGCTTCCGCCGCCGTCAACAGCAGATTTAAATACTGCAAAATCGGTGTCTTTTACGGTGTCGGTCAAGTCGAAAAGCTCCATGCCGAACCTTGTGTCGGGCTTATCCGAGCCATAGCGTGACATAACTTCGTTGTATGTATAGCGTGGGAACGGTGTGGGGATATCTATATCGAGCGTCTTTTTAAATACGTACTTGATAAATCCCTCTCCGAGTTCCAATATGTCTTCCATGTCTACAAATGACATTTCTATGTCTATTTGGGTAAACTCGGGCTGTCTGTCTGCTCTTAAATCTTCGTCGCGGAAACAGCGGGCAATTTGCATATACTTGTCAAAGCCTGCGACCATGCAAAGCTGCTTGTAGATTTGAGGTGACTGGGGCAAAGCGTAAAAGCTTCCCTTATGGATTCTTGACGGAACGAGAAAATCTCTTGCACCCTCGGGGGTGGATTTGATTAACATAGGGGTTTCGATTTCTATAAAGCCTTTTTCGTCAAAGTAATCTCTTGTTGCTTTGGCGATTTTATGTCTAAGTATAATGTTATGCTGTAAGTCGGGTCTTCTCAAATCGAGATAACGATAAGTCAAGCGATTTAATTCCGAAGTGTTGCTGTTTTCCACTATTTCAAAGGGTGGAGTTTCGCTTTCGCCGAGGATACGCAGTTCTGTTACTTTTACTTCTATGTCGCCGGTAGGGATTTTGTTGCTTTTGGCACTTCGTTCCATTACTGTGCCGACTGCACCGAGGACAAATTCGCTTCGACATTTAGACGCTTTTTCAAAGACAGATTTGTCTGTGCTGTCGTCAAAGGAGAGTTGAACAATACCTGTTCTGTCACGAAGGTCAATGAAGATAAGCTGTCCCAAATCTCTTTGCTTGGCTGTCCAGCCGAAAAGCGTAACTTGTCTGCCGACATCGGCAATTCTGAGATTGCCGCAATAGTCGGTACGTTTCATACCTGTCATAAATTCTGCCATAATTAATGCCTCTCTTTATTTATTGAATATGGATATTATGATATCACTTATTTGTTGTTTTTGTCAATCAGCTTTTTGATACCGATTTTCAAAGCGAGCATAATCAGCCATGTAGAAACAAAGGTGATTACAATAACCGTGCTAAAGTCCCAACTTTCCGTATTAATTCCGGCAGCTCCCGCTATTTTGTAAAATAAAAACAAAATTACGAACGGCACAATAAGCATGAAGATAATAAAGCCATTTTTTTTATTGACTTCCTCTTGGTCTGGGGGAGTAATTACCTTTTCCATATATGCTAAAAGTTCGTCATAGATAAGCTCCATTCGTGTGGGATAGTCTGTATATTTTTTTCCGTCCTGTTTACATTCAAAGTACATTGAATCGTTTGTTTCATGAAGAATTATTTCGTAATGTTCGTCATATTTCAAATAAATTGTATGCTCGTCGGGCATAGAAAGTCTGTTTTCACGGTCATCGGGTTTCAGCTTATCAAAAATTTCTTTTACAGATGTCAAAAGCACAATTTATCACCTCCGTTCTCCGCTTTTTTGAAAAAAAGCTTGGCAAAAAACTTCCGCTTTTTTGAAAAAAAGCTTGGCAAAAAACTTTAACATATCGCATTGAATTTTTTTTTAAAACATAAAATATTTTTGCAGTGCAAATTTTAAATTTAATTTGTTTAGTTTTTTTTTGAGGGGAGAACCACTTGCAGAAAGTTCTCCCCCCAATACCGATTAGTTTTCGTTAAAATTTAATGATGTTGAAATTGTTTTTTGGTATATGTCCATGTAAATTTTTATAAATTCATCAAGGAATCTTTCGTCAAGAGGAACTTCGTACTGTTCGTCACGGATTTTCATGTGTTTAACAACGGCTTTGTTTGCGGAAAGGTCGTCATCGCCGATTACAATGCTGAATTTAGCTCCGATTTTATCCGCATACTTCATCTGAGCCCGCAGTCCTCGCCCAACAATGTCAAACTCAGCGTTAAAGGACGCTTCACGCAGTTCCTTTACAAGACGAAAAGCCGTTGCTTCCGCATCTTCTCCCAAAGCGGCAATGTACACATCGCAAGTTTTCGGTTTGGGAATTTCTATTCCCTGAGCGTCCATTACCATAAGCAAACGCTCAATGCCCATTGCAAAGCCAAGCGACGGCGTAGGCTGTCCGCCTAACTCCTCTATAAGTCCGTCGTATCGTCCGCCGCCGCATACCGTGCTTTGAGCCCCGATACAGTCGGTGACAAACTCAAATACTGTGTTTGTATAATAGTCAAGTCCTCTTACGATAGTCGGATTGACCGTATACTCTAAATCCGCAGCGTTAAGAAATGTTTTTACTTTGTTGAATTTTTGGCTGCAGTCGGAACAGATATATTCAAGAACAGTCGGAGCGGCTTTTGCTATTTCGTGACAGGCTTCGTTCTTGCAATCTAAAATTCTCATTGGATTTCTGTCAAGACGTGAAAGACAAGTCGGACAAAGCTTGTCTTTATGTTCCTCAAAATACAGCTTTAGAGCGTTTGTGTAATCTTGACGGCACGACTTACACCCTATGGAATTTATTTCCAAGCGAATATTATCAACGCCAAGCCTGTTGAAAATTCCGTTAACGGCACAAATCATTTCGGCGTCGGCTTTTGGGTCGGACGCTCCGTATGTTTCCATTCCGAATTGGTGAAATTCACGCTGTCTGCCTGCCTGAGCTTTTTCATAGCGGTAGCAGGTGAGCTGATAATAAACTTTTACGGGCAAGCCGTTATTGTACAAGGCGTGTTCCAAATATGCCCTTGCTGCTCCTGCCGTTCCCTCGGGACGGAGAGTAATGCTTTCGCCGCCTTTGGTGTCGAAAGTGTACATCTCTTTTTGTACGACGTCGGTTGTTTCGCCTACGCTCCTGTTAAAAAGCACCGTATGCTCAAAGACAGGCGTGCGAATTTCTTTAAATCCGAAACACTCGGCTTCTTTTCGCATAATATCTTCAACAAACTGCCATTTGTAGCTGTCACAGGGGAGAATGTCTTCCGCTCCCTTGACTTTTTTTGTCAATAATTCCATACTTTTCTTTTCCTCCAAAATTTTACAGTTTTAGCTTCTCCGCATAACGTCACGCCAGTCTAAATCTCCTCTTTCCAAACCGTGAATAAGCACTTCGGCTGTTGCGATATTAGTAGCAACGGGAATATTGTGCATATCGCATATTCTAAGCAGATTCATGTCGTTAGGCTCATGGGGCTTAGGGTTAAGAGGGTCGCGGAAAAACAGCAGCATATCGACTTCGTCACAGCCGATTTTTGCGCTGATTTGCTGACCGCCGCCCTGTGAGCCGCTGAGAAATTTTACTATTTTAAGACCTGTTGTTTCAGATACGATTTTACCCGTAGTGCCGGTCGCAAAAAGGTTGTGCCTGCTTAATATTCCGCAGTATGCAATACAAAATTGTACCATTAATTCTTTTTTTGCGTCATGCGCAATTAATGCAATATTCATCATTAATTCCTCCCGATATATCAAATTTGACGTTAGACTAAATATTTGGATTTTTATTATTATTATTTGATAAGAAGCGGTTCGAGTCTGCCTTGAAGTCTTGCCGAAATTCTTGAAAGCGTTTTCATTGCGGGGCAAGATAAGTCGCCGCTTTTTCCCGACTGAATCGCAGCCGCCAAAGCATAGTCTTCGGGGATTATGCCTATAAGCTGCAATGTCGTAATGTCAATAATTTCATCTAAATCCTGATACAGACCCATTTTGCGAAATGTGTTTTTGTTAAAGCGGTTAATAACCAATCTAATGTCTTCAATGCCGCAGCTGCGAAGTTTTCCGGCTACGTTCTGACCGCCTCTGACGCTTGTAGGCTCAGCGTTCACCACCACCAAAGCTCTCATAGCCGGATAAGCCGCCGCTTCAAATCCGCTGCCTACTCCTGCCGGAGAATCAATAATAACATAGTCGAACAGGTCGGCGACGCCCTCTACAAGCTGACCCAAAACCTGCGGGGCAATCTCATCGTAAGCGTTGAGCGGAGCAGGCATAAGAAATAGCCCTTTTTTGCCCGGACATGGGTAAACGGTGTTTTCAACGGTACAGCTTCCGCTGACAGCGTCGGCAATGTCAAAAACAAGATTTTGGGTAATTCCAAGCATAATGTCAAGTCCTCGCATGCCGCTGTCGCAGTCAATCAGCAGCACTCTGAAACCCTCGTTGGCAAAAACCGTACCCAAACCGACCGCTACGGTCGATTTTCCCGTTCCTCCTTTACCCGAGGCGATAACTATAATATCTTTCATTGTGACCCTTCTTTTTTGCTTTACAAAAAACGCATAACTCTCATAATATCAAATTATCTAAATTCTCATATTCTATTGTACCATAATTTTGTCAATACGTCAAAGAAAATCTAAAAATTTATATACAAACTTATAGGTGATTTAATGGGCAATTTGAATAATAAATTGCCGTTTTCGGCTTAATTAATAAAAAAATCCTTTAAGAACGGACGATTAAAAAAAATATGTGTCATAATAATTATAAAAAACAGGTGAATTTACAGTTTTCTTATTATATGTGCAAAAATCGACAAGGTAATTTTTAATTTTCTAATAAAGAATTAAAAATAAAGAAGAAACAAGTATAATACACTATGGGAATTAAGAAGTATTTTTTCATAACAAAAAGCCGCTGCGGCTGGTCGGAGGTTATTAAATGAAAATAGGTCTTGACATAGGGTCAACTACTATAAAATGCGCTGTCCTTGATGATAACAATAATTTGACTTATTCTACTTATGAACGTCATTACTCTCAGATTACTCAGAAAATGGGGGAAATACTCAAACAAATTCGTTTGAATGTCAAGGGAGCGGACAAGGCTTGCATTGCAATTTCAGGCTCTGCCGGAATGGGAGTTGCGGAAAGCTGCAATTTGGATTTTATTCAGGAAGTTTACGCAACAAGAGTTGCTGTCAATACATTTTTGCCCGGAACCGACGTTGTTATAGAACTGGGCGGAGAGGACGCAAAAATCCTTTTTCTTTCGGGCGGTATGGAAGTTAGAATGAACGGTACTTGCGCAGGCGGTACGGGCGCTTTTATTGACCAAATGGCTTCGCTTTTGAACGTCGATATTGAACGCTTTAACGAGCTTGCCGCTCAGTATGAGAAAACGTATACAATCGCTTCAAGATGCGGAGTGTTTGCAAAAACCGATATCCAGCCTCTGCTTAATCAGGGAGCAAGAAAAAGCGATATCGCTCAAAGTATATTTGCGGCAGTTGTCAATCAGACTGTTGCAGGATTGGCTCAGGGACGAGAAATTGAGGGAAAAGTTGTTTATTTAGGCGGTCCGCTTACTTTCATGCCCGAGCTTAGAAAGCAGTTCGACAAAGTGCTTGACACAAAAGGCACTTGTCCCCAAAACTCCCTTTATTATGTCGCAATGGGAGCGGCTCTTTGCGCCGATAATACGATTGACTTCAAGACCGTTATAAATAAAATTACAAAGTATGCTGGCAGCGGCAATTTTGCGTTTAATAAACCTTTATTTAAAGATAAAAAAGAATACGAAGAGTTTGTGTCACGACACAGCCGCGCAAATGTCAAGGGAAAAGACATTCAAGGCTATAAGGGCAAGGCTTTTATAGGCATTGACGCAGGTTCTACAACTGTAAAGGGCGTTGTCCTGTCGGAAACAAAAGAACTCTTGTTCAGCAAGTATCTTTCCAACAGCGGTAATCCGGTTCCGATTGTTAAAGACTTTTTGGAAGAAGTGTACAAGCTTGCCCCGAAAATTAATATTGTCGGAAGCGCCGTAACAGGCTATGGAGAAGAAATTGTAAAAAATGCCTTTTGCGTTGATTACGGCATAGTTGAAACAGTGGCTCATTTTACGGCTGCAAAAGACTTTATGCCCGACGTTGAGTTTATTATTGACATTGGCGGTCAGGATATCAAGTGTTTCAAGATTCATAACGGAGCTATCGACAATATTTTTCTTAACGAGGCTTGTTCTTCGGGCTGCGGTTCGTTCCTGCAAACGTTCGCAAATGCTTTGGGATATTCGATTGAGGAATTTGCCGCAAAAGGCTTGTTTGCAAAACACCCGGTGGACTTAGGCTCACGCTGTACAGTGTTTATGAACAGCTCCGTTAAGCAGGCTCAGAAAGACGGAGCCACTATTGAAGATATTTCGGCAGGCTTGTCACTGAGCGTAGTAAAAAATGCTCTCTACAAAGTAATAAGAACCTCGGGTCCCGATGAACTGGGTAAGAAAATTGTTGTGCAGGGCGGAACATTTTTGAACAACGCTGTTCTTCGTGCGTTTGAAATGGAAATGGGTACGCCTGTTGTGCGTCCTGTAATTTCGGGACTTATGGGAGCTTACGGAGCGGCTCTTTACGCAATGAGCTGTGGAACTGATACTTCAAGCTCTATTCTGACTAAAAAGCAGCTTGAAGAGTTTAAGCATGTCATTAAAGTTACAAACTGCGGTATGTGTCAGAATAACTGCCGCCTGACTGTGAATACGTTTGCAGACGGAAGAAGATTTATTGCAGGCAATCGCTGCGAACGTCCGATTACTAAAAAATCTCCCGAAAAGGGATTGAATATGTATGATTACAAGCTGAGCTTACTGCAAAGCTATAAGCCGCAAGAGGGCAGCCGTGGGAAAATCGGCTTGCCTATGGGACTGAATATGTATGAAATGCTCCCATTTTGGCATACTTTCCTAACCAGTCTTTCTTTTGAAGTCGTTACGTCGGGAATCTCCGACAAGAAAGTCTACGCTAAAGGCAACAAGACTATACCGTCAGATACGATTTGTTTCCCCGCAAAGCTTGTTCACGGTCATATACAAAAATTAATTGACATGGGCATAGAGAATATTTTTTATCCGTGCATGTCATATAATTTTGACGAGGGCTTAGGCGATAATCACTACAACTGTCCCGTAGTCGCATATTATCCCGAAGTAATCGGGGCAAATATGAACAGCGTAAAAAATATTACTCTAATAAAGGAATATGTGGGAATACATCGCCGAAAAGATTTCCCCAAAAAAGTTTGTGAGATTTTACAAAAATACTATCCCGATATTACTCTTAAAGAAGTTAAAAAAGCCTCCGAGGCAGCGTATGCGGAATATGAGGCTCATTTAAAGAGAATCCGTGACAAGGGCGAAGAAATAATTAAGCGTGCCGAAGACGAGGGCAGACAAATATTTGTGCTTTCGGGCAGACCGTATCATGTAGACCCCGAAATAAATCACGGAATCGACAAGATGATAGCGGGCTTTGGCGTAGCGATAGTCACTGAGGACAGCGTAAGTCATCATGTCGATAAATTTCCGACAACGGTGCTTAATCAGTGGACATATCATTCAAGGCTTTATGCCGCAGCAAGGTATATTGCGGACAAAGATAACATGAATCTCGTGCAGTTGGTATCATTCGGCTGCGGAGTAGACGCTATCACGACAGACGAAGTAAGGGATATTCTTGAAAAAGAGGGCAAAATTTATACTCAAATCAAGATTGATGAAATAACTAATCTTGGAGCGGTAAAAATTCGAATCCGTTCGCTGTTGGCTGCCATAGGCGGGTAACGCCCACAGGATACACAGCCTAATGATAAGCTAATGGTCGGATAAAAAATTATTGTAAATAACAAACTCGCTTCACGTATTAAAAAAGGAGAGGGATATGGCTAAGTTAGAGTATGATAAGACGGGACGTCTTTTGTTTACTAAAGAGATGAAAGAGGAGTATACAATACTTCTGCCGATGATGGCTCCCATTCATTTTAATATTATTAGAAATGTTTTCACTCACTATGGGTATAAGACTGTTTTGCTTGATACCGAAGGTCCTGAAATTGCTCAGGTCGGTTTGAAGTATGTGCATAATGATACTTGTTATCCCGCACTTTTGGTAATAGGTCAATTTATTCACGCTTTGCAAAGCGGTAAGTATGATGTTAATAAGGTTGCTCTTATGATTACTCAGACAGGCGGCGGCTGCCGTGCGTCAAACTATATTCACTTGCTTAGAAAAGCTTTGAAAAAAGCAGGCTTTGAGCAAATTCCCGTTATTTCTCTCAACCTTTCGGGAATGGAGAAAAACAGCGGCTTTACTCTTACCATTCCAATGATTAGAAGAATGGCGGCAGGGCTTATTTACGGCGACGAGCTTATGCTGCTTAGAAATCAGGTTCAGCCTTATGAACTTAATGTCGGCGATTCTCAAAAACTTGTCGAGAAGTGGATATCCGTTCTTTCAAAGCAGTTTGAAAAGGGAAAAGGCTTCACCGCAAGCGAGATTGACAGCAATATGGACGAAATAGCACGTTCATTTACCGAAATAAAAATTAACAAAGTTCCTAAAGTTAAAGTCGGCGTTGTCGGAGAAATTTATGTAAAGTATGCCGCTTTGGGAAACAATAATCTGGAACGTTTTTTGGCAGAACAGGGCTGCGAAGTCAATTTGCCCGGCATTATGGGGTTTATGCTCTTTAAAGTGGATAATCGCATTGAGGATATTAAGCTTTACGGCGGCAATAAGATAAAATATACTATTGCAAACGCTTTAATGAATTATTTTACAAAGCTTGAAACAAGTTTGATTGAGAGCGTAAAAAAATACGGCTTTGTGCCGCCGTCGGCTTATGTGCATACAAAATCGCTTGTTGACGGAGTAATCGGCTTTGGCAGCAAAATGGGAGAGGGCTGGCTGCTTACTGCGGAAATGCTTGAGTTAACCGAGGCAGGTTACGGAAATATCGTTTGCGCTCAGCCTTTCGGCTGTCTGCCTAATCACATCAACGGAAAAGGCATGATTCGAAAAATCAAGAGTATTGATGACAGAGCAAATATTGTCGCTATCGACTATGACCCGGGCGCTCCGAGAGTAAATCAGGAGAACAGAATAAAACTTATGCTTGCCGTGGCAAAGGAAAATTTAAATAAAGAGCTTTCGGAAACTCAAAACACTGAAACAAAAGAAACAAAAGAAACTGTTTCTCAGACCTAAATAATAACAAATAAGGACGGGCTTTTGCGGCTCGTCCTTTGTTTTTTTAGTCTATGATAAAATCACGAATTTTCATATATAGAGTTTCGTCTACAATTCCCTCAACTGCAATGCCGTCTGCGGTGTATTCTTCGGAAATAAGCGTTCCGTTTTGACGAATTTCCGCTGAAAGTCCCGCTTTCGCAAAAGGAAGAAGAAGTTTTACTCTTTTTACTCTTACAGGCAAATTGTTTTCAATAGCTGTTAAAAGGCTGTCTATTCCCTCGCCCTTTTTAGCGCTGATACGGACAGACTGGGATACGTTCGGAACAAAGCCGTTTTTGTCGACTAAATCGCTTTTATTAAAAACAGTTATAATAGGAGTATCCGCGCAGCCTAAGTCCTGTAATAAGTCATTTGTAACTTGCAGATGAAGCAATGCTTCTTCGCTTGACGCATCGCAAACATTAAGAATAATATCAGCCGTTGCCGCCTCTTCAAGCGTAGAGCGAAAAGCTTTTACTAAATGGTGCGGAAGTCGGCGGACAAGTCCTACCGTATCAATCAGCATGACTGTAACGCCGTTAGGAAGTTTCAAGGCTCTTGAAGTCGGGTCAAGCGTTGCGAAAAGCTGGTCTTTCTCTAAAACTCCGGCATTGGTAAGATAATTCATCAAAGTAGATTTTCCGGCATTCGTGTAACCTACTATTGCAGTTGTAATAATGCCGTCTTTTTTTCTGCGTTTTCTGAGCTGTTCGCGATGACGCTCGATTTCCGAAAGCTGTTCTTTTAAAGCGTCGATTTTTCGTCTGATATGACGCTTATCTGTTTCGAGTTTAGTTTCGCCGGGACCTCTTGTGCCGATTCCGCCGCCAAGTCTTGACATAGTAATGCCCTTTCCGGTAAGCCGAGGGAGCATATAGCGAAGTTGGGCAATTTCAACTTGCAGTTTGCCCTCTTTTGAGTTTGCCCTTAGAGCAAAGATATCAAGAATGAGCATAGTGCGGTCAATTACTCTTACGTCTGTTGAATCTTCAATGCTCCTGAGCTGATTTGGAGTTAATTCGCTGTCGGCAATTATTAAGTCAATCTCTTGAGTTCGGCAAATTTCAATAAGTTCTTCAAGTCTGCCTGTTCCGATGTAAGTAGCGGAAACAGGCTTTTCAAGCTTTTGTATAAACGAGCCGACAACTTCCGCTCCTGCGCTTTTCGCAAGCGCGTATAATTCCGACATTGAGCTTTCCGCATCAAATTCGCCCGTATCAACGCTTATCAAAAAAGCTCTCTGCGGTCTAATTTCATTTTCATAATAACCCATAATAAAAATTCTCCTTTTTTAAATACGTGAAGCAAGTGTGCCTCTTACACAACTCTATAAACCCCGACCGTAAGTATATTATTTACGGGCAGTTTTTGAACAACTTTATTGTTGACATACAAGCCGAAGGCTGTATCCTGCGGACGTTGTCCGCCTAAGGCCGTATCCTGCGGACGTTGTCCGCCTAAGGCTGTATCCTGCGGACGTTGTCCGCCTAAGGCTGTATCCCGTGGGCGTTGCCCACCCCGACCATAAGTTTATTGTTTACGGGACGTTTTTAAATGTTAAAGTTTTTTGTCCAACTTTTTTTCAAAAAAGTTGGCGGATCCCAAAGGCGGAGCCTTTGGTGGGTTTTTAAGGGCAAAGCCCTTAACTATAATATATTGCCCACAAATTTTACTCCACTGTAAAAGTCAAGTGAACACGGCTGAACTTGCGGTGTGAAAAGTCCGTGCAAATCAGCCGCCCTAATGTCTGTTTCAAAAATTGCTTTTCCTTTTTCGTCAAGCTTTTTAATGTCCTTTGCCGGCGACATGACAAGCGGCAGTTCGGCAGTTTTTTTCATTACTTTAAGTATTTCCGCTCCTTTGCCGTTCAATGCAAGAACTCTTATATATTGCGGCGAAAGTGCGGCAATTTCTTTGTTAATTCCCAAATATGCACAAGTAATAATTCTGCTGATACGTGCGTAAGTATATCTTTTGCTCTTTACATACATAATAATATCCGGAACACTGTTATTTTGTTTTATCGCTTTTATAAGTCGATTTTCCAAACCCTCGGTTACATCGGGAATTTGTAAAAAGTCATCGGCTGACATACTCCTTAGAACAGACAAAATCCCTCGTTCATTGTTTTTGGATTCAGCAGGACATCTTCCGTCTTTTATAGCATTTTGCAAAATTTCATATGATTTATCGGGAATATATTTATAATAAGAATTATTTTTATTAATAACCATTTCTCTTATTGCCGAAGCCGAAGCAAGTTTTCCACATGTTTCTAACTCGTTGTGGAAAACTCCCGCCCTTTTTACGGAAAACAAATCAATTTTACTTTCACTTTTTCTTAACGCTTTAATATATTCTATCGCTAAAATATTATTGGGCTTTGATAAAAGCTCGGAAATATTGTCATGATTTTTTACTGTTTCTTCAATGGCTGACTGCATGGCTCGGGGGTGACTATAACCCATTTTTAAAAAGTTCTTGTAAAGCGTTTGTATTTCGGAATGATTGTCAAGAATTTCAGCCGCTTTTGTTAAAAGCTCCGTATCTCCGCACTCCGAACCGAAAGCAAGTTCGTCAACACAGCCGCATTTTATGATTGTGTCAACTGCGCCGAAAGCAAATCTTTCGGCGCTTGCGGCAGCGTAAATCTGCGGCAGTTCTATTACTAAATCTATGCCGCCGCATAATGCCATTTCCGCGCGTGAATATTTGTCGATTATAGAACAGTCACCCCTTTGCAGAAAATTTCCGCCCATAACTGCAATACAATGTGTCGTTCCGTTTTCCCTCGCTTTATCAATTAAATATTTATGACCGTTGTGAAATGGGTTATATTCGCTGATAATAGCCGTTATTTTCATGATTTCCTCATTTTACTATTTTTTTTATTTTAAAAATTTCGAAAAAATATTGAAATTTATCCTTTCTTGTACTATTATATAATAGGTTACGCATTGTTTCAAGCGATTTCAGAAAATTTGAAAAAGGAGATAAAAAAGTGAAAGTATTAGTAATTAACGCAGGAAGTTCGTCTTTGAAGTTCCAGCTTATCGACATGGATAACGAGGAAGTGCTTGCAAAAGGCAACTGTGAGAGAATAGGCATTGACGGCATTTTCGGATATAAAACTGCTGACGGCAAGGAAATAAAGAAAGATGTTCCCATGCGCGACCACAGAGAAGCATTTATGCAGGTTAAAGACGCTCTTACAAATGAAGAGTACGGCGTTATTAAGGACTTGTCGGAAGTTTCCGCAATAGGTCATCGTGTTGTACAGGGCGGAGCAATGTTCAGCGAGTCCGTTATCGTTGATGAAAAAGTTCTTGCAGGCATTGAAAGCTTAATTCCGCTTGCTCCTCTGCACAATAAAGGTCATGTTCAGGCAATGAAAGCTTGTACGGAAGTATTCGGCAGCGAAGTTTCGCAAGTCGCTGTTTTTGATACCGCATTCCATTCAACTATGCCTGAAAAGGCTTACATTTACCCGATTCCTTACGAATACTATGAAAAATATCAGATTCGCCGCTATGGTTTCCACGGTACATCTCACCGCTATGTAAGCAAGTATTGCGCGGAGCTTATGGGCAGAGATATTAAAGACTTGAAGCTTATTACATGCCATATCGGAAACGGTTCTTCAATCACTGCTATTGACGGCGGCAAGGTAATTGACACAAGCATGGGACTTACTCCTCTTGACGGCTTTATGATGGGTTCGAGAACAGGAACGCTTGACCCGTCTGTCGTTACGTTCATTGCGGAAAAAGAGAACCTCACTCCCGCACAGATGAGCGATATCCTCAATAAAAAGTCGGGACTTCTCGGAGTTTCGGGAATTTCGACCGATGACCGAGATGTTACAAAGGCTGCCGAAGAGGGAAACGAAAGAGCTAAGCTTGCGCATGAAATTCTCCGCTATGAGATTGCAAAGTTCATCGGCAGTTATTACGTAGCTCTGGGCGGCTGCGACGGCATGGTATTCACAGCAGGCTTGGGCGAAAATCAGGCTCACCACAGAGAGGCAATTTGCGACTACTTGAAGTGTATCGGCGTGAAAATTGACAAGCAGAGAAATGAAGAAATGATTCACGGCAAATGCGGCAAAATTTCGGCAGACGATTCAAAAATTGCCGTTTATGTAATTCCTACAAATGAAGAACTTGTCATTGCAAGAGATACAAAAGAGCTTGTAGAAAAAAATAATTAATTTTAACCTAAATGGGCAAGAAGTCCCCCACCTCTTAGGTGAAGGGATGAATTGCCCGTCAGCCGCAAGGCTGACTTTTTCCTTGACAATATAAATATGTGTTGCTAAAATATACATATAGGGTTTCCAAAAGTTGTTCGT